>NZ_WBKL01000186.1:0-32720 GCF_015714705.1 Nostoc sp. NZL
AGCAGGGGAGGCAGGGGAGGCAGGGGAGGTAAGGGAAGAGAATAATTAATGACTCTTGGTTCTTGTAGAGACGCGATTAATCGCGTCTACTCTTGACAAATGACTCTGCAAAGCGGTAATTAGTCGTCAGCGTGAGCAAATCGGCGGAAGAGGAAGTCTAGAGCGTAGTTCCGCAGGTTATAGTATTCCGGGTCTTCCATGATGCGGCGACGATTGCGGGGACGGGAGAAGGGAATATTGAGGATTTCGCCGATGTGAGCAGATGGGCCGTTAGTCATCATCACAACTCTGTCTGCGAGGAAAAGCGCTTCATCGATGTCATGAGTAATCATTAGTACGGTGACTTGATGTTCACGCCAGATTTCCAGGAGTTCTTCTTGTAATTCTTCTTTTGTGATCGCATCTAATGCCCCAAAGGGTTCATCGAGAATCAAGACTTGCGGACGGATAGAAAGGGCGCGAGCGATCGCAACTCTCTGTTTCATCCCACCAGAAAGCTGATTGGGTTTCTTGTCAGCTGCTTCTGTGAGTCCCACCATTGCCAAATGTTCTCTGACGATCGCCCGTTTTTTTGCCTGGGGTTTTTTCGGAAACACCGAATCAACGGCGAGATAAACGTTATCAAAGACACTCAGCCAAGGCAGTAGACAATAATTTTGGAATACCATCATCCGGTCTGGGCCTGGTTCGGTGATGGGTTTGTCTTGCAGCAGGACAATACCATCGGTGGGAGTGTTAAACCCGGAGACCATGTTGAGCAGGGTTGATTTGCCGCAGCCAGAGTGACCGATTATGCAAACAAATTCGCCTTCGCGCACTTTCAGGTCAACTCCATCCAGTACGGTGTAAGGGCCTTCAGAAGTTGGATAAATTTTGCTTACACCTTCAATCACCAAAAAATTTTCTGCTTTTTTCGTTTGCTGTTGATTAATTTGGGTATTTCTGTTTACTATTTGCATCGTGAGTTTATGTATGGGTAGTTTGTTATTTGTTCTTTGTCAGTCACAAATGACCAATGACCAATGACTAATGACTAATGACCAATGACTAAAGAAATACTTCTTCAATACGTATTTGCCGTTTAATTTCCAGACTTTTGAGATACTCTATCGGCTCTGATGGGTTAAAAACTTTACCATCAAATAAGTGAACAGGGTCATCTTCTCCGATATCGAGTAAGCCGAGTTCGCGTGCAGCAGCACCAAATATATCTGTGCGACAGACTCTTTCAATTACCTCCACCCAGTTTTTCGGGAAGGGTGTTAAACCCCAACGTGCCATCTGAGTGGCCATCCATAAAATTTCAGTGCGGTTGGGATAGTTGGTTTGATTGAGATAAAACTGGTTGTATCCTTTGAATTCTTGTGGTTCTGTACCATCGCCGCGATCGTAGCGATCGACGAAACCAGGACGAACATATAAAGGATCTATGTCTAAGTACTCAGGACGGCAGATTATTTCTAAAATTTCTTCGCGGTTGCGGAAATCATCACAGTATTTACAAGCTTCTAACAGTGCTTTAACCAGAGCAAGATAAGTTTCTGGATATTTCTGCGCCCAATCTTCCCGCACTCCCAAAACTTTTTTCGGCTGTCCTGACCAAATTTCCAAAGCTGTGGCGGCAACAAAGCCTAAGTCTTGATGAACAGCAAGATAGTTCCAGGGTTCTCCAGCACAGTAACCGTCAATATTTCCAGCTTTGAGTTGAGAAACCATTTCCATTGGTGGAATCACCGTTAGGCTGACATCTCGATCGGGATCTATACCGCCAGCCGCCAGCCAATAACGCAGGATTAGGTTCACCATTGAAGTAGAGTGAGCTACACCCAAAGTTAGAATTTGGTCGGGAGCAGCGTTAATTGCTGTTTTTAAGCCAGCCAGATTTCTGACACCTTGGCTATATAATCTTTTGCTCAAGGTGATGGCGTTCGCATTGCGAGAGATATTTAAGGCATTGATTATAGGAATTGGTTTTTTACCACCAGCACCCAAAGTTAGGGCTAAGGGCATTCCCGCCAGCATTTGGGCTGCATCTAATTTGCCAGTAACAACCCCTTGAGCTATTTCCTTCCAGCTATTAGCACGAGTGAGGGTGATATTTTCTAAACCGTACTGGGCAAAGAAGCCTTTTTCTTGAGCAACGATTAAAGGTGCAGCATCAGTCAGAGGCATAAAGCCAATTTCTAAATTGACTTTTTCTAAGCCGTTGTGGAATATGGCTACTGGTGCTGAAGTCTGCTGTGCTTTGCGTTTCTTAACCAGTTTTTGTTGGTTGAGGAAGTAAATCATTTCATTCCGCAGACTGTAGTAGCTGGGATGTTTGACGACTTCCAAGCGTTGACGCGGGCGAGGGATTGGCACTTCGAGGATTTGCCCGATGTGAGCTTCTGGGCCATTAGTGAGCATGACAACGCGATCGCTCAATAAAAGCGCCTCATCTACGTCATGTGTCACCATCACACAAGTAACGTTGTGTTCGTTGCAGATTTTCATCAGTTGCTCTTGCAAACTTCCCCGTGTTAGGGCATCCAATGCTCCAAAGGGTTCGTCTAGCAGTAATAACTTGGGACGAGTTGCTAGAGCGCGAGCGATCGCTACCCGTTGTTTCATTCCCCCAGATAACTCGCTAGGGCGTTTACTCGCCGCCAGACGCAGCCCCACCATATCGATATGTTCTTCGATAATGCTTCTGCGATCGCCTTTGGATTTACCCTTGTACACTTCATCCACAGCTAGGGCGATATTTTCCCGTACTGTTAACCAAGGCAGCAAAGAGTAGTTTTGAAACACAACCATCCGATCTGGGCTGGGTTCTCTAACTTCCCGCCCTTCCAACGTCACACCGCCAACACTTGCTCTATCTAAACCTGCAATGATGTTGAGCAAAGTAGATTTACCACAACCAGAATGTCCAATTAGAGAAACAAATTCCCCTTCTTGGATTTTCAAATCAATATTTTTTAGAGCAATATATTTGCCGCCATTCGGAAGTTCAAATACACGGTCAATGTGGTCAACTTCAACAAAAGTAGTCATTTGTTAATTCGTAATTCGTAATTCGTAATTCGTAATTGGGGAAGTAACTTATTCCCTATTCCCTATTCCCTATTCCCTAGTCTGGTACAACTTTGCTGGCTATAAAGCCAACCATTCTATCTAGAATCAATCCGACCAAACCAACATAAATTAGTGCGAGGATAATTTCGCTTAAGTTAGTTTCTGTGGTTGTGTTGTAAGCATCCCAAATAAATGAACCAATTCCCACGCCGCCGACTAACATTTCTGCTGCAACGATTGCTAGCCAAGATAAACCAATGCCAATGCGTAACCCTGTGAATATATAAGGAACAGTTGCAGGAAACACAACTTTTAGGAAATACTTTAATCCTTTCAAACGTAAAACTCTAGCTACGTTTACATAGTCTTGAGGAATTTGTTGCACGCCCACCGTGGTGTTGATCACAATCGGCCAAATGGATGTAATGAAAATCACGAAAATAGCTGAAGGATTCGCTTGTTGAAATGCTGCCAGGGAAATTGGTAGCCATGCTAGAGGCGGTACAGTCCGCAACACTTGGAAAATAGGATCTACGGCATTATAGAGTAACTTGTTAGCACCAACAAAAATTCCTAATGCAATGCCAACAATTGCTGCTAGGGAAAAGCCCAAAGCAACTCGTCCCAAACTACTAAGTATTTGCCATCCCAAACCTTTATCACTTTCACCATTATCGAAAAATGGATCAATGATAAAAGGGTTCCAAGTTTCTGAAAAAGTTTCTATTGGCCCAGGTAAGCCAAAGTTAGGAGTTAAACAAACTAGTTGCCAAATCACTAGAAATATAGCTAATGCTACCAGTGGCGGCACAATTTTTTGTGAAACTAATTTATTGAGATTTTTACGGTTATTTTTTCTGAGAGTGCGACTTCCAAGGATAGCTGCCATTACCTTTTTTCTCCAATTGCCTTTATGTAGTCAAGCGTAAAAATTAAAGTTTGTAGTAAGGACTTCAGTCCTAACAAACCTTGCTATTAGCGAGAATCATCTCACTAATAACTAGAATTATGTTAGATATTTGATTGTCCCTAAAAGCTTCATTAAACCTTCTTGATTTTTAAGCTTTTCAAATATTCTTCTGGTTTCTCAGGGTCAAATTTTACACCATCGAAGAAAGTCTCAATTCCACGAGAACTACTCTTAGGAATTTCAGCATCAGCAACACCAATAGCTTTAGCTGCTTGTTTCCACAAGTCCTCTTTATTGACTTGATTAACTATTTCTTGAACTTTAGTATCTTTTGGTAAATAGCCCCAGCGAATTTCTTCTGTTAAAAACCAAACATCATGACTCTTGTAAGGATAGGAAGCATTATCTACCCAGAACTTCATCGGATGTGAAAAGTTTTGCTCAGTCCGTCCATCACCGAAGTCAATATTGCCTTTAGACCTTTCTAAAATATCTGCAACAGCAACGTTAAAGTATTTCCGGTCAGAACATATTTTGCACATCTCCTCTTTATTCTCGGCGCGATCGCACCATTGTTGAGCTTCCAAAACTGCCATCAACAATGCCTGTGCAGCATTAGGATTTTGATCAACCCAATCTTTACGCATCGCAAAGGCTTTTTCTGGGTGATCTTTCCACAACTCGCCTGTAACTAAAGCTGAATAGCCTAATTTTTGGTTGACCAATTGAGCATTCCAAGGCTCTCCCACACAGAAAGAATCGATAGTGCTGACTTTCATATTTGCCACCATTTGCGGTGGTGGTACAGGTGATAAAACCACATCTTGATCTGGATTAATACCGCCAGCCGCTAGCCAATAGCGCATCCATAAATCGTGGGTGCCGCCAGGAAAGGTCATACCAAATTTCAAGGCTTTTTGCTCGGCTTTAGCAAGATTCGCAGCTTCTTTCAGCGCCTTACTTTCTAATTTTACATTCAGGTTTTTAAATTTATTTGCAACAGAAATAGCCTGACCATTGGTATTTAATCTTGCCAAAATATACATTGGCACTTTATCGTTAATGGTCATCAAATAAGGCATGGGGCTGAGGATGTGTGCGCCATCAATACCACCACCAGATGAGCCGATTTTTAAATTATCACGGGTGACAGGCCAAGATTTTTGTTTGATGACCTCAACATCAGTCATACCGTATTTGGCAAAGAAACCCTTTTCTTTAGCAATAATTAGGGGAGCAGCATCAGTTAGAGCGATGAATCCTAATTTGGCTTTGGTTGTTTCTACCTTTGGCGCATTAGCTACTGTAGAGACATTGGCAGCCGGAGCCGCAGAGGGTGCATTACCACCTGTCGAGGCTGTATTGCTACCGGAAGAACAACCATGAGCCAGGATCGAAGCCGCCGCCGCAGTAGTGGTGGTTAAAATAAATTTTCTGCGCGAAATATTTTTCATTTTTCCTTGATGTTTTGTCATTTGTTAAGCACTAACAATTAAGTAGCGAGGCGTAAATAAATTCAAGTTTGTAGTGAGGACTTTAGTCCTAATAATCTCGAAGAAGTGATAAATCACCCACTACGAACTAGGATTTTATTTCATGTTTAATGATCCCTAACTATGTACTAACTGTTAATTACTAAAGCTTCTTGCTTGAGCTTTGCCCCAAAGTTTTTGATTAGTAATTCTTGCAATACTGGCTGTAAGTCTTCGCATGGTATGCCTTTGATAACGCAAGTTCCTAAATGAGCGTCTTTGCCAACTTTGCCACCCATATATATGTCAACACCTTCCAAGGTTTTGCCATTTTTGCGAGTTTTAGTTCCCATCAAGCCAATGTCTGCAACTTGGGGTTGTCCGCAGGAGTTGGGGCATCCTGTCCAGTGAATTCGCACTGGATTGGTGAAGGTTAAGTCTTCTTCTAAGGCTTTAATCATTTCCAGGGCGCGGTTTTTGGTTTCGATGAGGGCAAAGTTGCAAAATTGTGCGCCTGTGCAAGATACTAGCGATCGCGTCAGCAAACCTGGATCAATAGAAAACTTTTCCAGCAAAGATTCTGTTAAAAATGTTGCTAAACGCGAATCAGAAATGTTGGGGATAACGATGTTTTGCTCAACTGTAAAGCGGATTTCGCTACTGCCGTAAACTTCCGCTAGACGGGCCATTTCAAACATATCTTCGGCATACAACCGACCGACGGGAATGTGCAAGCCTGCGTAATTTAATCCTGGTTGTTTTTGTTTATATACCCCGATATGGTCGCGTTTTTCCCAGTCGATTTCGTCTTTTGCTGCTGCGGGTAATAATGATTTACTCAAACGGCTTTCTACTTCTGCTCGAAACTTTTCTAAACCCCATTCATCAATTAGCCACATCAGGCGTGATTTTTGCCGATTAGCACGCGGGCCATGATCACGAAATACTTCCAAAACGGCTCTACATACAGCTACTACATCTTCAGGAAGAACCCAAGCATTCAGAGGAATCGCCGCCTCACAACGTTTAGCTGAGAAAAAGCCACCTACGAGGATGTTAAAACCGAATATTGGTGCTTGGGAAAATTCTTGCTCTGTCCCTTCCTGAAATGCTGGAACAAAAGCTAAATCGTTAATTTCAGCGTGAACTGAATTGTCTCTTCCACCTGCGATCGCAATATTAAACTTCCGTGGTAAGTTGCTAAACTCTGGGTTCCCTTCGCCTTTGTTGGTGAGCATATCTTGAATTTGCTGTACCAACTCTCGTGTGTCATACAACTCATCTGCATCCAACCCCGCCACAGGATCGCCTGTGATATTGCGGACGTTATCCATCCCTGATTGGATAGTGGTTAAACCAACTGCGTGAAATCTATTAAAGATATCTGGTAAATCTTCAATTCTGATCCCCCGTAATTGGATATTCTGTCTCGTAGTAATGTCAGCACAGCCATCATCACCGTAACGCTGCACTACTTGGGCTAAAACACGTATCTGACTGCTGGTGAGAATACCGTTAGGCATCCGCAACCGCATCATAAACTTACCTGGGGTGACTGGGCGAAAAAACACACCCACCCATTTGAGCCGATGATCCCGATCGATTTCGTCCATTGCTTCCCAGCCTAAGGCAGCCAATTTCTCTATCTCATCCCTGATGGCGAGTCCATCTTTTTGCGCCTTAAATTTCTCGAACTTATTGAGGCTGGTAGTGGTAGTTGCTGTGTCTGTCATGATCTGACTCTCAATGCAAATTACTATGGTGATAATTAGCCAATATCAATCAACCCGTAGCTCCATAAAATGTTGTATCTACGAGGATTAGGGAATAAAAACTTAATATTTGCTTACGGTTGATTATTTTTACTTAAGAACATTCCAAGGCTAAACTCCAAATCCGTGATTAGTTAAGGAAAACTTGTCGCCATTTACATCTTGGAAATTTGTCAAGCAGGTTTAGAGAATGTTTATGTAACAATTTCGATACTCATAAGTTAAAGCCAGATTTCTGTTAAAATCGTATAAATTGTTACGGTTTTCTAGTAAAATTGCCTAAAACGTATAAATAATATGCATTTTTTGCATCAAAGCCAGCCAATGAGCCACGCAAAGCGCTTAATGAAGGGTATTTGAAACGATCAAAGGGATTTTAGATTGCCATAAATCAATCCTGAATCCAAAATTGAGTGGCAGATGTTAGCTAAAACTTAGATATTATTTCAGCAGCTATGAAACGTCGTGATTTTATTAATTGGGTAGGTTTGGGTGGGATAGCGAGTTCCCTACCAATAGCGATCGCAGCTTGTTCTTCTGGGACAACTTCAGCAACTGGAGATTGGCAAACAGTAGGAACTTCGGCAGAATTAGATAAAACAGGTCAATTGCTGGCGAAAAACTCACCTGCTGGGCCTGTGTTGGTAGTCGGTACATCTAAAAATGCAAATCTGACTGCTGTTAACCCTACCTGTGCTCACGCAAATTGCACCGTAGCATGGCAAGCTGAAGCAAAAAAATTCGCCTGTCCCTGTCATGGTTCGGAATTTGGCATTGATGGTAAAGTGCAAAAAGGCCCTGCGACAGAAGCGCTTAAAACTTACGCCGCCAAAATTGAGGGCAATTCAGTTGTAGTCAAGCCAAGTTAAAATAATTCGTAATTCGTAATGACGCTCGAATACTCGCTAACGCTACGCTAACGTAATTCGTAATTTTTAATATGCACTTTAGTGCTTAAATCAGAGATAAAGTAGCTGTTCAAAATTTGTGTAATGATGTACTAAAATGCAGAGTAAGGGCAGTTAAAAGCAGCGATTTATTTACGAATTTGTACTTTTCTTGTATTCATATAATTCACGATTCAGGGTATGGTGAGTAATATCAATCAGCTTTTAGTGCAAGCCCAAACAGCACATGATATGGCTGATTGGTCATCACTCATTCAATATTTACAACAATTAATTTTAGGGACAGATTCGGAACATCTAGAGATAGTTGAAAATCAAGAATATCTGCTGACATTAGCATTTTCAATGTTAGAGATGGGGGATTTTCAACAGCGCTGGGAAATGACCAAGATGTTGACTCACTTGGGGAATATTGCCATCCCACCACTCATTGAGATATTAGAAGATGAAGACGCAGAAGAAGAATTGCGTTGGTATGCAGCACGGACTTTAGGCGAATTTCAGCACCCAGATGCGATCGCACCCTTAGTTGAATTATTAAAAACCGATGAGGATGAAGAAATTAAAGCGATCGCAGCTACAGCACTGGGGCAAATGGGTACTGTTGCGATCGCTGCACTCTCTGAACTTTTATTAGATGAAGATACAAGGCTTTTAGCAGTGCGATCGCTTTCCTGTATTCCCCAAACGGAAACCATCACACCGTTGTTGAGTGTAGTGCAAGATTCACAAGCAACAATCCGCACTGCTGCAATTGAAGCCCTCAGCAGTTTTCATGACGAACGTGTGCCACCAGTATTGTTAAACGCCTTGGATGATATAGCTGCCACCGTTAGGCGTGCAGCAGTGCTTGGTTTAGGTTTTCGCCCCGACTTACGCGAAGCATTAGATTTGGTGACAAGACTGCAACCCAAGCTTTACGACTTTAATCTTGATGTTTGTTGTGCAGCCGCAGTTTCCCTTTCCCGAATGGCTTGTGATGATGCAGCCCGGCAATTATTTAAGGTGTTAATATCACCTCATACACCGCTACCACTGCAATTAGAAACCATCCGCGCTTTAGTTTGGGTGGGGACACCATTGAGTTTGGAGTATTTGCAAACAGCATTTAATCAAAGCACTTCAGAGACGCTTTGGCAAGAAGTTGTTACAGTTTTGGGGCGTGTGCAAAAGCCGCAAACTACACCAGCTGTAGAAATATTATTGCAAATACTGCGATCGCAGCATCCAGCCACAGAGACTGCTAGCTTTAAAAGTTCGATCGCTTTATCCTTAGGGCAGTTAGGCGAAATGCAAGCTATTGAACCATTGATTTCGCTGCTAGCTGATCCTAATGCATCGGTGAGACTACATGCGATCGCTGCACTGAAAAATCTGGATAGTGAAGCCACATATCAAAAATTGCAGCAGTTAGCAAATAACACCGCACTCACACCAGATTTGCAACAAGGAATAGCGATCGCTTTGGCTGAGTGGTAATTTTTCTCAATGGCCGCATTGATGTGCGTCAAAATAATTCATATTTATTAATAATTTGTCACGGAAGTATAGGGGTTTTTTGAGTGCCTGCGATCACTTCCACAAATGTTAAGAAATATTAGGCAGGAGGAAAGAAGGTTTTAGCCCAATAAGCTTGGGTTAAGGCTAAAAACTAAAACTGGCGTATTGGGTTTTAGCCTAGTTTATCTTTCTTTACCTAGTTTAGTTTTAGGGATTTCCAACAAATAAATTATCCAATTTTGTGGGGTATTTTTTTATTTGGAAGTCCCTGATTGTGCCGACTTACTTCATTCACCTGCAAACTACTATATCTATCAATAAATTTAGTTGCTCTGTACACACAATTATGAATTATTCTGGTCAAGCCACAAGGTATTGTTTGATCTCTTCTGTCCCTCCAATATAGTTACCATCGACAAAATAGCTAGGGACGCTCCGAATGCCTCTCATTTGAGCGTTCCGTACCTCCTGCTCGATAATCTCGCGCAAGTCGCCGCTTTCAAGCATTGCACGGGTTTCGTCCTTGGGCAGACCTTGTTCAACGGCGATTTCCAAGAGTACTGACTGTTTTTGGATTTCTCGGTTTTCCAAGAAATAGGCCTCCATCAGTGCCGTAGCAATCTTGCCGGATGCACCAAAACGTTCTGCGAACAGTACCAGACGATGACCATCCATAGAGGGCGGATAAGTCTTCAAATTATCAAAATTGAAATTGAGACCGTAACGCTGTGCAAATTGCTCCAAATGCCGCATCATTGGCTTCGATCTCTCACCATATTTTGCTGCATGGTAAGTTGGGAATGGCACACCCTGTCCTGTAATCTGGGGATCGAGAATAAATGGGCGCCGTTTGACCATCGGAGGATCGGGTAGTTCTGTCAATGCAGTCGTCAAAATGCGTTCACCGATCAGGCAGAACGGACAAACTAAGTCATAGACGATTTCTATCTCTTTAATCATTATGCTGCTGCTCTGTTAGCTAAGGTAGACCAATTTTTCTGTGACAATTGCTCCGCAATTTGACCAGCGCTGCTGACGGATAGACTGCTAGCAAAGAGACCATTTGAGCATAGAACCATCCATAGCAAGCGCTCGCTTCATTACCTATAGAATCACCGATGTTTGCATTCAAATCGGCAGCAAAATCAGCCAGTGATTCATGTGAAATTAATGGCGAAAAACTAAAGTTACTAACTGGAATGTAAGATTTAAATCGCAACCAGTTGATTGCTCCAACGCTTTACAGTTGTCCCAATGCGTTGCCCATAGTTCTCAGCTGTCAAGCGATCGCCTGGATCTAAAGTCGCCTCAGCTCCACTCATATCCATTGGGCTTTGTCCCATAATACCCAAAAATGAACCTAGCCGATTCAAGCCATCGGTTTTACCCAGATAGTGACTGGGAAAATCGCCCGCACCTACCCAAATCATGCTGTGTTGAGCGGCATTAATTGCTAAGTAAAGCAGCGTTCCTTGCTTGTCTCCACTGAGAGAACTAGAATGCGTAAAACCACCAGCGATTTTATCCTTCCATTGCTGTGTAAACCAAACTTGGCTGGCCGCATCTAAGAAGGCTTTAAACTGAGCAGCAACCCCGCCCATATAGGTTGGAGACCCAAACACAATAGCATCTGCCCGATTCAGTTTTTCCATAATCGTGGCATCTTGCCAGCGACCATTGACAATTTGTTCTCCTGTAATTTGTAGTAATTCAACCTCTGTTCCCACCAATTTCCCGGCTCCTTCAGCTATAGCTTGAGCCATGAGATGAGTATGACCAGTACCTGAAAAATATACAATTGCTACTGTAGACATAATAACTTGACCTGTAATTATTGCATTTGACTGTTTGAGATAGATAGTAAAAGCAACACTTACTAAAAGTAAAGTAGGCACCTTCAGGTAATTACCCATGTCTTATCCTTCTAAAGATCCCAGCCCTTGCCCAGTTAGTATCTTGATTGCTGTCCTGTCTGGACCTTGGACAATGTGCATTCTATGGGTATTATTTACCAACGGCCCAACTCGTTTTGGTGCACTGAAGCGTCAAGTAGAGGGGGTTTCGACCAAAGTCTTAACGGAGCGTTTAAGGATCTTGGAGCAGAAAGGGATTCTTTATCGCCATTATGAGCCAACTGTCCCGCCGCAAGTTACCTATGGTTTAACCGAGTTGGGGCACAAGTTAGTCTTTATCCTTGAGCAATTAAATGACCTTGCACAACATTCGTATGCTGACCAATCAAAGGTAAATTACGAATCTGAATTAGCGCTTATATTGCAAAAACTATAAAGCAAGTAAAAATTTTTCGATAGTTGCATAAATCCTGCGTCTTCCCCTGATAAACCTAAAACAGTTGTCCGATGTAGTTTACTCGTGATAAGCGTCAATTTTTTATACTGCAAAAAGAATGAAAATCATGCTCCGCTCACATTGTGTATGGCTTGTTCCAGTAGTTCTGACATCAATAGGTTTCGGGCTAGATACCGGAGCGGCAAAAGCGCAGACGACTGACATAGTTAGCGCTAACTACGACAGAAAAATGAACATTGACCAAAAATCAGCAATTAATCTTAATTACAAATTGTTGGTCAATAGCCAGGGTACCAACAGTGTCAAAGAGTACAATGCAATTACAGGGGAGTTCGTCAAGGACTTTGTGCCTTCCGGTAGTGGCGGGCTGGGCGGGCCTACAGGCTTGACCGTCGGACCTAACGGCAACCTCTTCGTCATCTCCTTTGCTGACAATAGTGTAAAACAGTACAACGGAATTACGGGGGAGTTCATCGCTGACTTTGTACCTTCCGGCAGTGGCGGACTGAATCAACCCTATAACTTGACTTTTGGTCCTAATGGCGACCTCTTCGTTGGCTCTTCTGGTAACAATAGTGTAAAACGTTACGACGGAATTACGGGGGAGTTCGTCAAAGACTTTGTACCTTCCGGCAGCGGTGGTCTGAGTGTAACCGATGATGTAAGTTTCGGCCCCAATGGTAACTTTTTCACCACTTCCTTTGGTGACAGCAGTGTCAAAGAGTACAACGGGATTACGGGAGAGTTCGTTAAAGACTTCGTGCCTTCCGGCGGTGGCGGGTTAAATTTGCCCATAGGCTTTGCCTTCCGCAACGGTAGCCTCTTCGTCGCTTCAGGAGGTACTGATAGTGTCAAACAGTACAATGGAATTACGGGGGAGTTCGTCAAAGACTTCGTGCCTTCTGGCAGTGGTGGGTTAAATTTACCCCTAGGCTTGACTTACAGCCCCAACGGTAACCTCTTCGTAGGGGGCTTTGGAGAAGACAAAGGTATCAAAGAGTATGACGGTATTACGGGAGAGTTCGTCTCTGACTTTGTACCTCCTGGCAGCGGTGGGTTGAAGTCACCCGGCTACCTAATCTTCGCTCCAATAGTAGCGAAAGTTCCAGAACCCATTTCTGTCATGGGCTTATTAGCGGTTGCTGCTTTCGCATCTAAGATGCTGAAGCGCAAGCGTCAAGAATATCTTGTACTTAGTGTCATTAGTGACAAGTTAAAAGCGAGTCGATTTTGTTAATATGTCTAAGAGGATGTTTTAAAAGTGTATTTTTCTTTCATAATGATCGCGGCAAAAAATCTCAGTACATGGTGATAACCTTGATTTTTCGTAACCGTTCACAGGATCTGAAAAGCTACAGTCAAAAATGAGTTACTGAGGTGGTAGATTAAGAGGCATGGATGAAAACTGCCTCACTTACGGAATTGAGATTTCCGAGTCAGATTGGGAAAAAACTCCAGCCAGGGTCAAACAAATGGTGGAGAAAATGGGGCAGCACATAAAAGAATCAGAAAAAAGACTTGCAGATTTAGAAACTAAGCAGCAGGAACTTTTAGAAAAAATCAATCGAACATCAAAAAACTCCAGCGTTCCCCCATTGTCAGATCCACTCAATGCCGAGAAAGGGGCCCACTTGAAACGAGAATTTCTCAAAATAAGAGAGCGTCCCGGAGTAACAGCCGATTAGGAACTACTCTGATAAAACAACAGGAGAAATTCATTCCTGAGAGCCGGTTATTTACCTTTATTCAATCTCCTAGAGCTTCTGGGATTTATCCCTGTAACTACTTCACCCATTGAGAAGCATTCTGTTTTCGTCTGCGATCGCCCCGTGGTCGATTACCTCAAATTAAGACACTGGCTAATTTTCCAGCAGGGAATAAAATAAGACAGCAACGTATCCTGCGAGGAGAATTTGATGAGAGATTATAGCTTTTTAAATAAAATTACTACAGCGATTATTATTGCTACCCTTTCTTTCTCTTGTAAGTCTTCTGTTAGCAGAAATGCAGAACAAGCAAAAGCAACTGAGAAATCGAAGCCACAACCAAATCTTGTCTATGGCGATTTAATCATTAAAGAACAATCAGATTATTTAATGATTCCCGTTAGTCTTGCAGAACAGAATGAAGATAAAGGAATTGATTTAAAACTTTCACGTTCTTATGAAAGGAATAACCAATTGTATAACATCATCTTTTATCAGAAACAAGATGGTGAAGCTCATCTTTTATTAAATAAAAAAGCCATTATTACTTCCTTTGATTTATTGGAGGTAAAAGCAGCAAACAAGCCAATTACAAGAGTTTGGTTGTATAGAATTGTTGACCAAGACACCAATACAGATAAAAAACTCAGCAGCGAAGATGCTACTATCGGCTATCTTTCTGATTTATCAGGTAAGAACCTCCAGCAAATTACCCCAAATAATACTCGAATAATCAGTTGGGTTGTTGTTCCAAGTCAAAATGCAATTTTCCTAAAAATTATCAAAGACTCTGATAATAATAAAAAATTTACAGCCGAAGACAAAACAAACTTTGTCAGGGTCAACCTTGATAAACCCAGCATGGGAACGGAGATTATTAGTGAGCAAATAGAGCAAGAAATTAAATCCTACGTTTTTAAATAATTAAATAATTGTTTTAAACTCTACAGGGCAAAGTTTAGCTGATAGTGCAATATCAGCTAAAATCGTTTTTGTCTTTAGATATATCCTTTCTGCAATGCGCTGGGTTTGTCCATATCTGGATGACCATCAACAAAAGTTTCCAAGACCTAATGATCCCTAAAATAGAGAATTATTCGGTAATTACGTATAATGTTAACAACATAGAACTCACTAAGCCAATATCAATAAGTTTCCAGGTAACTACCAGCCATAACCGCACAAGAGAACTACTATCGACAGATGGGGTTAACAGACAGAATTCTTAACTTATTGTTAATAGTAGCAGTGAGGCTCAGATCAGTATTTATTTCAAGCATTTTCTAAAATCCCTTTGACTAAAGAAGAGACATAAACTAGGTTTGGAGCTTTATTTTTTAACATTATAGCTAAAATCATCTCTTTTCCATGAAAGTCTTGTGTAGCAAGAATTATTGTTTTTTTATCTGGAGAAAGTAATAAAAAAGCGTTAAACCAATCAAAAGTACGCTTTCCCTTTTAGCGTTTGGGTAAGATATCAGATTTGCTGATTTGGCCTTTGTAAAAGTGATAGGCAAAGGAGGTAACGTAACCCGTTAACGTAAAAATTTTCCGATAGTTGCATAAATCTTACGTCTTCCCCTGATAAAAGTACAAAGGTTCAAATCGGCAGGTGAAGTTTCCGGGTGTCACAACCGATTTGACTAAGCAGTATTCAAAAAAACAAAATCTCGTATTGAAATCCAAATGAGAGATCATATGACTATTTCCAAAACTCTTTTACACGCAAGTAGTACTGAGTCATACAAGAATTTTGCATCTATCAGTACGACTGAAGCAAAAACAGCCCAACAAATATCAGTTGCAGATGCAACTATCCAAATGCTGGAAAGTTTAGGTGTGCGTCGCGCTTTTGGCCTCATGGGAGGTGGTATGGCCCACCTTTGGAAAGCGCTATCGAATAGTGATATGCAGGTGTTGAATTTTCGTCATGAAGGAGGAGCTGCTTTTGCGGCAGTTGAGGCTTACTTTGCCAGTGGTAGTCCTAATATAGTATTCACCACAACAGGCCCAGGCATCAGCAACGCCCTCACAGGCTTATTGGCTGCCCGTAATGAAGGTGCAAAGGTGATTCTTTTGTCGGCTAGCACCTCAGCATCACAGCGCGGACGCCGCGCAATTCAGGAAACCACCATCGAGACATTGCCCAGCGCAGGAATTTTTAGCCCAGGAATGCCCTTCAACTATGCAACTATCGTTGAATCTGCTGCTCAACTCCCACAGATTTTTCGCCAACTTGCTATTGGTTTGGCACAACCAGGAGGGTTTGTTGCACATTTAAGCATTCCCAACGATGTGCAGTCAATTTTAGTTGATCGTATATCCTTGCCCCAGGTTGATTTTTCCAGTTATCGGATTACACCTTCCCCGAAAGCGATCGCTAAATCTGTTGAATTATTATCTTCTGGGCCCTTTGCAATTTGGGTCGGGTTCGGTGCCCGTGATGCAGCAGAAGAAATCCGCCAACTTGCTGAAAGAACTGGTGCTGCGGTTATGTGCTCACCCCGTGGTAAAGGCATCTTTCCTGAAGATCATCCCCAGTTTGTGGGTGTCACCGGTTGGGGTGGTCAAGCTTCTGTGATCACTTATATGCAAGAGCAAACTCCTTTACGCATACTCGTACTAGGAACACGTCTTGGTGAACCGACTTCTTTCTGGCGTCAAGACATGGTTCCCCCAAGAGGCTTCGTACATGTGGACATCAACCCAGAAGTACCAGGAGTATCCTATCCATATGCTGAAACTTTCCCTATTCAGTCTGATATCAAAGCCTTCGTAGAAGAACTCTTGAAGCAATTACCAGAGGCTTCTTCTCGTCCAACAACATTATCGCTACCTCGTCCAGAACGCAAAGTAATGGAGCCTAGTGCAGGCTATCCAGTACGGTCAGAAGTTTTGATAGAGGAAATTCAAAAGGTAATTGTTGAGGGTAGTGATGCCCTAGTTATATCAGAGGCGGGTAATTCGTTTATTTGGGCAAATCATCTACTGCAATTTTCGCAACCAAATCGTTACCGAGTCAGCACCGGATTCGCCGCAATGGGTCAAGCCGTCACCGGAGTTGTAGGTGCAGCACTAGCCCGGAATGGCAAAGCTGTAGCTATTGTTGGGGATGGGGCAATGCTGATGAATAACGAAATTAGCACAGCTGTGAGATACAAGATTCCTGCCGTCTGGATTGTACTTAACGATGGTCATTACAATATGTGCCATCAAGGTATGACATCGTTAGGATTTCAGGGTGCAGATGCGACAATTCCACAGACAGATTTCGTCTTAATTGCTCGTGGTATGGGAGCAGAAGGTATCAGAGTCGAGAAAGAGTCAGATTTGCAAGCAGCACTAGAGCAAGCGATCGCCTCTACTGTTCCTTTTGTAGTCGATGTAGTAATTGACCCCAGTCGAAGTGCACCTTCTCAAGGACGTAATCAAACTCTAACAGCACCAGGAGTTCAATCAAGTGCAGTTAAGAGTCTCACAAATTTCCATTAGTTTGAACCTCTAGCATTATCATTAATTCAAAATCACGCCACTCGTTACATACTTTAAAAACTCAAACAATGCAGTGGCTCTAAAATTCAAAATCAATCATTGGGAGAAGAATATGAAGCTATTTGAAACTGTTAGAGAAATGGGTCATGAGCAAGTTCTCTTTTTTAATGACACCAATCCAGATATTAAGGTAATTATTGCCATCCATAACACTAACTTAGGCCCAGCAATGGGCGCTACAAGACTATTCCCTTATGTCAATGAGGAAGCTGCATTAAAAGACGCTCTTCGTCTAAGTCGTGGTATGACCTACAAAGCTGCCTGTGCTAATATTCCTGCTGGTGGGGGAAAAGCGGTCATTATTGCTAAACCTGAACATAAAACAGAAGAACTTCTCCGAGCATATGGGCGTTTTGTTGATAGTCTTAAGGGACGTTTTATTACTGGACAAGATATGAATATAACCCCACAAGATGTCCGAGTAATAGGTCAAGAAACTAAATATGTAGTTGGAGTATCAGAAAAGTCCGGCGGTCCCGCCCCTATAACGGCACAGGGAGTATTTTTAGGAATTAAAGCTGCTGTAGAGTCTCATTTACCTAACCAAGGATTTGATGGACTGAAAGTTGCAGTTCAAGGTTTAGGAAATGTAGGCAAAAATCTCTGTCGTCAATTATCTGAGCATGGTGTAAAACTATTTGTTAGCGATATAAATTCCGACAAAGCAGAGGAGGTAAAACGTTTATTTGGTGCTACTGTTGTGGAAGCTGATGAAATATACTCTTTAAATGTAGATGTATTTTCTCCTTGTGCCTTTGGAGGAATTCTCAATAGTCAAACAATTCCTTTGTTGCAAGCTAAAATTATTGCTGGCGCTGCTAATAATCAGCTAGAAAATGAGATTTTACATGGCAAAATGCTTGCCGAAAAAGGAATTCTTTATGCTCCAGATTATGTAATTAATGCCGGAGGATTAATCAATGTTTACAACGAAATGATTGGCTACGATGAAGAAAAAGCTTTCAGGCAGCTAAATAATATCTACGATACCCTGCTAGAGATTTTTGACATATCCCAAAAGCAGAAAATTACTACCAATGAAGCTTCTAAACAACTGGGAGAAGCACGAATTAAAAAGGGTGAAAATCAAAAGACAATATGATTTTCACTAAGAAAACCATGACTTTTTACTAAAATACATTCAAGGAGTTAACAATGGAAAAAAATACCTTTGCGACATCTGCTTTTATTGCCACCTCAGCAGAAAATGCCTTCGATTACCTTTGCAATTTAAAAAATTTGGATGATTGGACACTCTTTAGCCGGATGAAAGAGCAAATTGACGAAGATACCTGGCTTGGAACTGCATCTGCCTATCAGAATAAGCTCTACTATCACGTTAAAAAGCTGGAACACCCTCTGTTTTACGGCATTGAGTGGCACTGCGGGTTTGAATATAATAAGTACTTCCAAGTGTACCCTGTTCTGCTGTTTCCTCCAAGCTACATCGAACCGGGAACAGATGAGGAGGGTGTATACTTCCACTGGGTAAGCTTTGTCGATCCCAAGCGACGGACTCCGATGATGATCGAGGCAGTTGGCACGATACATACTTCTGAATGTCGTTCTCTCAAAGGTATTTTGGAGCGCAAAGCTGGTCATACCGCAGCAGTAGTGGGGCGCAACTTTATCGATAGTGAAACTATTTATATTGATGCTCCTATTGAAATGGGAGTCGAATACTTATCAAACCTGCGGAACATGGATGAATGGTCACATCTGCTGCATTCACATGGTGAGATTTCCCCCCAATCAGGTGAGTTTCTTGATGAATACGACCAGAAAGTAAAAGTCACACTACAATTGCATAATCTGAACAAATACTACTTGCTTGAACAAGACTACTTCTATCCTGACTACGGATTTATTCAGCGCTCCCCTGTGATGCTTATCCCCGCTGCTTATGCTTTTGGCGATCCTTCTGCCTCTGGTTTCATCCAGCATCGGATCACATTCTGGAAAGTAGATCAGCCTTTGCCTCATGGCAAACTTCAGATTGAGGATTTTATGTCTGAGAGCATAAATATCAAGCGTTTGCTCGAAGCCAAAGCTGGCAACTTGGATACATTTGCCCGTGGAAGAAGTTATATACCAAAAGCTTAGTGGGGATTTGAAACTTTCTCATCGAATCAATGCCGACAATGTTTTAACTGGAGGCGTTTAACACGATTGTTACCACAACCTGCTTAATAAAAGTAGACTTTTAAGAAAACTATCCAGCACAACAAGGTAATTAGGTTAGCGTAAATGAAAACCATCTGGATAATTAAAGGTCTACTTTCTTTTGATAAAACTGCATTAGCTTAGGGTAAAGTATTGGATAGAATTTTGGTTTTTTGGACATATGAAAGTTAAGCAATTTCCTATTATCTTTCTGACATTGTGTATTACCGCTATTTTCGGAGCAAAAGCTGCTGAAGCTGCATCGCTGACAGTAGTTGCTGATGGTCTCGATAATCCACGAGGTCTCAGTTTTGGGCCTGATGGTAGTCTGTATATTACTGAATCAGGTATTGGAGGGAATGGTGCTTGCTTACCATCACCTAGTGCCCAATTAGCTCCTTTATGTATTGGCAAAAGTGGTGCAATTACCAGAATTAAGGATGGTAAGCAAGAGCGTATACTGACAGGGTTCAACTCTCTTGGATATCTACCCATCGGTAGTGAGGCCAGTGGCGTTCAGGATATCAAATTTGATTCCAAAGGCAATGCTTATCTTGTTTATGGTTTTGCTGGTGATCCAGGAAAGCGTAATTCTCTATTAAACGCTCCTGAAATGGGGCAATTCTACAAAATAGATTTGAACACAGGTTCATTGACAAGTATTGCTGATCTGGCAAATTTTGAACTCAATAATAATCCCGATCAAGGTGATTTGATTAGTAATCCCTATTCTGTAACGATTAACGGCGATCTAGCTTACATAGCAGAAGCGGGTGCAAACATTGTATATACTGTGGGACTTGATGGTAGTAATTTGACACCAATTAAGTTTCCTAATCAAACCGTAGAAAATCCTGACTTCCCACCATCTATTCCCTCTTCCGAGCAACCTGATGAGCTTGTTCTTCAATCAGTACCCACAGCTATTGCAATTGGCCCTGATGGCGCTGCATATGTCAGCGAATTAACTGGTTATCCTTATCAAGAAGGTATAGCACGTATCTTTAAACTTGGGGATGATAATCAACCAACAGTTTTCGCTGATGGCTTTACGCAATTAACTGACTTGGACTTCGATGCTACCGGAAACTTGTATGCTTTGCAGTACAATAATGAGTCTCCTTGGAAAGGTAGCACAGATGGTTCTCTGATCCAACTTGCACCTGATGGGACTCGCACAACTCTCTGGAGTGGCAATGGCATAGAGTCAGCCGCTGCCTTCACTATTGCCCCAGATGGCAGTTTCTATATCACCACCGGAGCTGATCTCCCAGGTGCAGGGAAAGTGGTAAGGCTTGATATCAAAACTGTTCCTGAACCCACTTCTACAGCAGGTTTATTAGCAACTAGTGCTATCGGCGCAGCTATGATGCTGAAGCGCAAATGCAAACAACCAGTCTAGGCACAGGATATACAAGATGTTTGATTGATTAAGCTAATGGGCAAATAAGCTTGTATCTTGAAACAGTAGTCAGGTGCCAAAAGGCTTCTAGCTCCTGACTACCCCGATTAAGTAAATGGGCAAGAATAAATCAAACCATGTGTTTTGCAATGTCAATTTAATTAAAGGCTCATAGTAAGCAGGTCTAGCCGCTTACTATGAGCCTTTAATTATTCACACTTACTTGGCAATAATGGTAACTAGACAAAAGTAGACTTATAAAAATAAACAGTTTTGTGCACCTGTCGTGTGTTGGATTCAAATAAGAAGCAATATGAATCTGCCAAAAATCACCCCACTTTATTGACGCGCGATCGCTACTAAAGTGGGATGCTGCTTATGAAAGCAGACTTCAGGACAAAATGAAATTTAAATAATTTTTGTTATTTGCATAAATCTCTAACTTCTTGCAGTTAAGTTCATAGAAGTTCAGATGGAGAGCTTCAATTTCAAGGTATTGCAACTATAGTGACTATTTTATGATTCAAATATTGAGGTATTTTCACCTCAATACCTCAATATTTGACTAATAGGCTTTTGCGAGTTTAACTCTGTCGAATTCACATCCAAGAACTTTGAGAGGAATAGCAAATGTATTTAGATAACCATAACTACACAACTAAAGGTGAAATTCTTGTGTCTCGCTCCGTGACCCAGACTTCCATAGAGACTGCCATTGATGATATTCTGTCACAGCTGGATTTTCAACGCGGAGGTTTGCTAAAAAGCAGCTACGAATATCCAGGACGTTACAAGAGATGGGGAATAGGTTTTGTCAATCCACCCCTAGAACTTGTTACTAACTCCAACTCATTTACAATCAAGGCACATAACGAACGAGGTATGGTGCTACTTGTATATTTGGCAGAGCGTCTATGCAAGCATCCACAACTTGTTGGAGTTAACTTAGAGAATGGTTCTGTAATTGGCTCTATCCGACCAACAGAACGTTTATTTTCAGAAGAAGAAAGAAGTAGACAACCATCTGTCTTTAGTATTATTCGCGAAATTCTATATGCTTTTGAAAGCTTAGAAGATGAGCATCTGGGACTTTATGGTGCATTTGGTTACGACTTGGTTTTTCAGTTTGAGCAAATGCCAAAGTATCTTACTCGTCCAGAAGATCAGAAAGATTTAGTGCTGTATCTACCTGATGAACTGGTAATTATTGACTACTACCAACAACGCGCGTTTCATTTGCAGTATGAATTCGATACCAAATACGGTAGTACTAGGGGTCTGCCTCGCAGTGGGGAAATTATTGATTACAAAGGTAAGGGCTATACTGCTACTCAAGCCTCTGACCATGCACCTGGAGAGTATGAGGAACAAGTTAACAAAGCACTCAATTA
This sequence comes from Nostoc sp. NZL, assembly GCF_015714705.1. Classification (NCBI taxonomy): domain Bacteria; kingdom Bacillati; phylum Cyanobacteriota; class Cyanophyceae; order Nostocales; family Nostocaceae; genus Nostoc; species Nostoc sp. NZL. The sequence goes on from NZ_WBKL01000186.1 coordinate 22,144, forward strand.
TTTCCGTCGTGGTGATTTATTTGAAGTTGTTCCCAGTCAAAACTTCTTTAAAACCTGCGAAAGCTCTCCTAGCGAACTGTTCCGAACGCTACAGCAGATTAATCCCAGCCCCTATGGATTCATCTTTAATTTAGGTGGTGAGTATCTCATTGGTGCATCTCCAGAAATGTTTGTGCGTGTTGAAGGTAGACGTGTTGAAACCTGCCCAATCAGTGGTACAGTTCGCCGGGGAAAAGATGCGATTGATGATGCTGCTCAAATCCTGAAGTTGCTCAACTCACGCAAGGATGAATCTGAGTTAACCATGTGTACTGATGTTGACCGCAACGATAAGTCGCGGATTAGTGAGCCTGGGTCAGTAAGAGTAATCGGTCGCCGCCAAATTGAATTATACAGTCACTTAATCCATACAGTAGATCACGTTGAAGGCTTATTGCGACCAGAGTTTGATGCTTTGGATGCATTTCTTAGTCATCTGTGGGCAGTCACAGTCACAGGTGCACCAAAACGGGCAGCAATGCAGTTTATCGAGCAGCATGAGCATAGCCCTCGACGTTGGTATGGTGGAGCGGTTGGATACTTAACCTTTAAAGGCGATTTCAATACAGGTCTTATCTTGAGGACTATCCGACTTCAGGACTCGATTGCAGAAGTGCGAGTGGGTGCAACAGTTCTTTATGACTCTGAGCCAACAGCTGAAGCCCAGGAAACTCTCACTAAAGCTGCTGCCCTGTTTCAAACACTTGAACAGACTAGCCAGAGAATTACTAATTTTGCAAGCAACTACAACATTAATTATCAGGCAACCAATTCAGGGCAAGGGAAACGCATCTTACTAATTGATTATGAAGACTCTTTTGTACACACACTAGCAAACTATATCCGTCAAACTGGTGCTACAGTCAAAACCCTACGACATGGCTTTTCGGAATCATTCTTTGATACAGAAAGTCCAGACCTTGTTGTTTTATCTCCCGGGCCAGGTAGACCTACTGATTTCCGTGTAGCACAGACAATTGCAGCCTGCACAAAACGGCAAATCCCCATCTTTGGTGTTTGTTTGGGATTACAGTCAATTGTTGAAGCTTTCGGGGGCAAACTGGGAGTTCTCGACTATCCCCAACATGGCAAAGTATCTCGCGTTTCTGTTGTAGCACCAAACTCTACAGTTTTTAAAGATTTACCACCATCATTTGAAGTCGGTAGATACCACTCATTATTTGCTCTACCTGAAAGCCTTCCCAGAGAACTCAAAGTTACAGCCATGTCTGACGATGGTGTGATTATGGGTATAGAACATCAAAAACTGCCAATTGCAGGTGTTCAGTTCCATCCAGAATCAATCATGACTCTAGGTGAAGGAGTCGGTTTGACGATTATTAAGAATGTAGTACATGCATACACAAGTAAAAAACTGGTCTCAGCTTTAGTAAATGGCATGTAATTAATTTTATGTAATTGCAGTTATAGCATTTTGTCATTACGTGCTATAAAACCAACGACTTAATCGCTAAAGCGATGACTACGAAAGCATATTTCGTCTAAATGAGAACCTCTAGATATCCTATGCCGAATCCTCAGTATCAAACAACCCAGTCCTTTACTACCGCTAGAATCAACAACTCAGTGATTATACAGTCGATAAAACCACATCATATTCTTGAGGAGATTGTATTGCACAAAAGGGAAGAGGTCGCCAAAAGACGCGAACAACTATCTCTAGAAGCACTAAAGAATCAAGCTAATGTTGCACCAGCACCACAAGATTTCCTAAGTGCCTTGTGCCAAAATCCCACCAAACCTAGCCTGATTGCAGAGGTAAAGAAAGCTTCACCTAGTAAAGGAGTAATCCGTGCTGACTTTGATCCTGTTAAGATTGCTCAAGCATACGAGCGAGGCGGTGCTACCTGTATATCAGTGTTAACCGATGAGAAATTTTTCCACGGCAGTTTTGAAAATCTGCGGTTAATTAGAAAGAGTGTCGCACTACCCTTGCTTTGCAAAGAATTTATTATTGATCCTTACCAAATTTATCTTGCACGAGCCAATGGCGCAGATGCAGTGCTACTAATTGCGGCCATCTTATCCGATGAAATTCTGCAAGAATTTCAGCAGATTGTTCAACATCTGGGGATGACAGCCTTAGTGGAAGTACATACTCTTGACGAACTTGACCGAGTGCTGGCATTACCAAATGTGAAATTGATCGGCATTAATAATCGCAATCTGGAAAACTTTATCGTTGATTTAGCAACAACTCAATCTCTATTGGCAGAACGTTTGGAAAAGTTAAAGATTTTAGGGATAACAGTTGTGAGTGAGTCTGGTTTATACACATCTGCTGATTTAGCTACAGTAGCTGAGTCGGGAGCTGATGCAGTCCTGATTGGAGAATCCTTGGTTAAGGCAACTGATTTAGAGCAGTCTGTGAGACGTTTGTTAAATTTTCCCAACTAAACGTTCAAATACTTATTAACTTTCAGTGGATCATCAATATGACTTCTATCTCCGCTCATTTTCAAACTTTACGCGTTAGCAAAGCTCCTGTGCAAGAGGCTCGCCAACAGTGTGCTTTAATCCCGTTTATCACAGCAGGCGATCCTAACTTAGAAACCACTGCCGAGGCAATACGTATCTTAGATCGCAACGGTGCAGACTTCATCGAGTTGGGTGTTCCCTACTCCGATCCTCTGGCAGATGGACCTGTAATTCAAGCAGCAGCAACCCGCGCTTTGCAAAAAGGCACCAAATTAGAGCAAGTGCTAGAGATGTTGCACACAGTGATTCCTAGCCTAAAAGCGCCGATAATTCTATTTACTTATTACAATCCCATATTGCACCGGGGTATAAAGACATTTTTGGCGCAAATTGCCGCTGCTGGAGTAAAAGGATTGGTAGTACCAGACTTACCCTTAGAAGAAGCAGAAGAATTAATCCAAACCGCCGCATCTTTCGGAATCGAGGTAATTTTACTCGTAGCTCCTACCAGTTCTAAAGATAGAATTTTAGCGATCGCTCGTCAATCCCAGGGTTTTATCTACCTAGTCAGCGTCACAGGCGTTACAGGTATTCGCGCTCAAATCCAAGACCGTGTAAAGCATTTAATTACAGATTTGCGAAGCGTCACCGATAAACCCATCGGCGTTGGTTTTGGCATCTCAGGGCCAGAACAAGCACATCAAGTAATGGAATGGGGAGCAGATGCAGTGATTGTTGGTAGCGCCTTCGTCAAACGGTTAGCAGAAGGTAGCCCAACTGAAGGATTGCAAGCCGTAGAACAACTATGTCGGGAACTTAAAGCAGCAATTACCCCAATATCCCTGCAACAAGTTCTTTCTGCAAAGTAAAAAAACTCTCTTTTTCTTCTTTACTTTGCGTCCTACCCTGCGGGAAGCCACTTCGTGTCTATGCGCCCTTCGCGGTTCGTTATTCTTTTATCGAACCGCAAAGGACACGAAGGAAATCTTGGCTGTGATATCAGTTCTCGGAAATATATTTCAACATAAAAGGATTTTAACCAGTGGTAAGCATACAAGACATCAAGACAGCAACCGTCCAACCAGATTCTTTGGGCAGGTTTGGAAAATTTGGCGGTAAATACGTCCCAGAAACCTTAATGCCTGTATTAAGTGAATTAGAGGCAGCCTTTCATCAATATCGCAACGAGCCAAGTTTCCAAGCAGAACTGCAAAACTTACTGCGTGACTACGTAGGAAGACCCAGCCCATTATATTTTGCTGAACGCCTGACAACAAACTACGCTAGACCAGATGGTACAGGGCCACAAATTTATTTAAAGCGTGAAGATTTAAATCATACAGGCGCTCACAAAATTAATAATGCTTTAGCTCAGGTGTTACTTGCTAAACGCATGGGTAAGCAACGGATTATTGCAGAGACAGGTGCAGGACAACACGGCGTAGCGACTGCAACCGTATGTGCGCGGTTTGGTTTGAAATGTGTGATTTACATGGGCATCCACGATATGGAACGCCAATCGCTGAATGTCTTCCGCATGAAATTAATGGGTGCAGAAGTTCGTCCAGTAGAGGCGGGTACGGGAACTCTCAAGGATGCAACTTCCGAAGCAATTCGGGATTGGGTGACAAACGTGGAAACAACCCATTACATCCTCGGTTCCGTTGCCGGGCCTCATCCTTACCCGATGATTGTCCGTGACTTCCATGCGGTAATTGGTGTAGAAACCCGCGCTCAATCTCAGGAGAAATGGCAAGGATTACCAGATATTCTACTGGCTTGCGTGGGTGGCGGTTCCAATGCGATCGGCTTATTCAATGAATTTGTCCATGAACCTTCGGTACGCCTAATTGGAGTGGAAGCGGCGGGTGAAGGTGTAGATACAGAAAAACACGCTGCTACCTTGACAAAAGGAAAAATAGGTGTATTGCATGGGGCAATGAGTTATTTACTCCAAGATGATGATGGTCAAGTCATCGAAGCCCATTCAATTAGTGCCGGGCTGGATTATCCTGGCGTTGGGCCTGAGCATAGTTATTTAAAGGATCTTGGTCGCGCCGAATATTACAGTGTTACTGATAAACAGGCGTTAGATGCATTTCAAAGACTTTCGCAACTAGAAGGGATTATCCCAGCTTTGGAAACTGCTCATGCGATCGCATATCTTGAAACCCTTTGTCCTCAGTTAGAAGGCAACCCCCGCATTGTGATCAATTGCTCTGGTAGAGGTGACAAAGATGTGCAAACTGTCGCCAAAGTCCTTATTCCCTAGTCATTTTTCCTTTGCTAATGACAAATGACCAATGACAAATAACCAATATGATAGCTGTAACTCAAACTCAACCCGATAATATCTTCATCCCTTCTGAGTTCTACAACTGGCCAGCTTTATTACAACAATTGTTAAATCGGCAATCGTTGACGGTTTCCCAAGCTACAGATTTGATGCAAGGTTGGCTCACAGATGCCATTCCCCATGTTCTATCAGGAGCGATTTTAGCCGCAATTCAAGCTAAAGGCGTATCTGCTGAAGAATTAGTTGGCATGGCCACGGTCTTACAATCCCAATCCCCAGTACCCAGCGATGCACTGAGCTTGTCGAAGTGTACCCAGTCCCCAATCCCTCTAATTGACACCTGTGGAACTGGTGGAGATGGGGCTTCAACTTTTAATATCTCGACTGCTGTCGCCTTTGTTGCCGCCGCCGCTGGGGTAAAAGTTGCTAAACATGGCAATCGTTCGGCATCTAGTAAGACTGGTTCGGCTGATGTTTTGGAAGCTTTGGGTATAAATCTCAACGCTACTCCTGAGAAAGTACAGGCGGCAGTTGGTGAGGTCGGAATCACCTTTTTGTTTGCTCCAGGTTGGCATCCTGCACTGAAGGCGATCGCTACTTTGCGAAAAACTTTGAAGGTGCGGACTGTTTTTAATTTGCTCGGGCCGCTAGTCAATCCGATGCGACCAACGGGGCAAATTATTGGTGTGAATGACCCGCTTTTACTGGAGGAGATTGTGCAAGCTTTATCCCAACTGGGATGTCAGCAAGCGATCGCAGTTCACGGACGGGAACGTTTAGATGAAGCTGGTTTGGCAGATGTGACTGATTTGGCTGTACTCCAGGATAAAAAAGTCCGTTCTCTAACGCTGAATCCTCAAGAATTGGGTTTGAGTTTTGCACCGACTGCGGCGTTGTGTGGTGGAGATGTTGAAGAAAATGCCGAAATCTTGAAGGCAGTTTTGCAAGGTAAAGGGACTCAAGCGCAGCAGGATGTTGTTGCTTTAAATACGGCTCTTGCACTGCAAGTTGGTGAAGCTATTCATGGGGAAACTGATGTTTTAGCTGGTTGTGTTAAGGGTATTGCTCTTGCTAAGGATATTCTGCAAAGCGGTGCGGCTTGGACAAAACTTGAGCAACTTGCTGAATTTTTGCGCTAATTGCCAACCTCTGGTAAAAAAGAATGGTTCGCGTCAACCAGTCGCGAACCACTTTAGCATACTTGTTATAAAATTAATTGCTGCCTATCTGCTTGAGGTTTCACAAAGGCTGGTGTGGCTCAAACCTCATAATCCATCGCATAATCTGATGAATTGAAAATCTTATCTAAAAATTTAATTACAGAAAAAAATTGTCAAGTCTTTTTTGGCGGGATTTAGCAAAAAATTGCGTGCAAAACGGATAATTAACGATGAAAGCAGTAAAATCTGATTTACACAAATTTTAATTATAGTAAAAAAGTTGTAACAAACTATACTAAATAGCGGATAAGAAACCGTTAACTTAATGAAAGCTATAAATGTAATTCAGGCTACATAAAAATGCGCCTAGAGCAGTTGCAAGCCTTTCTGGCGATCGCACAAACCGGCAGCTTTCAACAAGCAGCGCGAACATGTGGTGTTACCCAATCTACGATTAGTCGCCAAATCCAGGCATTGGAAGCAGATTTGGGTGTAGAACTGTTTCACAGAACTAGTCACGCAAAATTGACGCTGGGAGGTGAACATTTGCTACCCCGCGTCCGCAAAATTTGTCAAGAATGGCAGACAGCCACAGAAGAATTAGCTGATTTAATCGCCGGAAAGCAGCCAGAACTTTGCATTGCCGCGATTCACTCCCTATGTGGATCTTACTTACCCCCAGTGTTGCAAAAATTCTGTCATGATTATCCAGATGTACAATTGCGAGTAACATCATTGGGAAGCGATCGCGCCCTCAAAGTCCTCAAAGATGGATTAGTGGATTTAGCAATTGTGATGAATAATCGCTTCTTAACCACTGGTAGAGAAATGGTGGTAGAAGTACTTTATGATGAACCAATAGAGGTTCTAACCGCAGCCAATCATCCACTAGCTCAATATGAATGTATCCCTTGGTTGGAGCTAATTCGTTATCCCCAAGTGGTTTTTAAAGATGGTTATGGGATGCAACGCTTAATACAAGATAGATTTGAGCGAATGGAAGCTACACTCCAAGCAGCTTTAGAGGTAAATACCCTAGATGCCTTCCGGGGAGTGGTGCGCCAAGGAGAACTGATAGCTTTGCTACCTCAATCAGCATTATTGGAAGCTCGTCTTGACCCTACTCTGGCGATTCGTTCCTTAGCCAGCAATAATACTAGTGGTTTAGCGGATGGTTCCAGTTTGACTCGTCGGGTAGTTATGGTAACAACTCAAGACCGGCTCCAAATTCCCCCCATCAAGCACTTTTGGCAACTTGTGCGCGAAAATATCCCATTACAAATTGACCAGCAGCGATCAGTCTCTTAAGTGTCATTAGTTATTATTCATTGGTCATTAGTCATTTTCAGAAAGGACAATGGACAAATGACAGTGGACAAAGGACAAAGGACAAATGAGCAATATATTTAGGGAATTACTACAAAAAGTAGGTAGCGGAAATCACACAGGGGAGAATTTAACTCGCGCCCAAGCAGCCACCGCAACTAAAATGATGCTGCTGGGTGAAGCTACACCAGCCCAAATCGGAGCGTTTTTGATTGCTCATCGAATCAAGCGTCCTACGGGCGAAGAGTTAGCGGGAATGTTGGATGCTTATGAAGAACTGGGGCCAAAACTGCAACCAATCGCCTCTGGGCGACCAGCGATCGCTCTTGGCATCCCCTATGATGGCAGAACACGCACAGCACCAATTAGTCCCGTAACAGCTTTACTACTCGCCGCAGTTGGACAACCCGTGGTAATGCACGGTAGCGATCGCCTCCCAACTAAGTACGGCTTACCCCTGATAGATATTTGGCAGGGTTTAGGAGTCGATTGGACTACTTTACCACTAGCAAAAACCCAGCAGGTGTTTGAGCAAACGGGAATCGGCTTTATTTATCTACCTCAGCATTTTCCCTTAACTAACAGTATTTGGGAGTACCGCGACCAACTTGGCAAACGTCCGCCCTTAGCGACAATGGAGCTAATCTGGTGTCCTTATGCGGGGGATGCTCACGTAATCGCTGGGTTTGTTCATCCGCCGACAGAAGGGATGTTTCAGATAGCTCTGGGGCTGCGGGGAGTAACAAAATTTACATTAGTCAAAGGATTGGAAGGGAGTTGCGACTTACCGCGCGATCGCACTGCAATCATCAGCTTATCTTCATCTGTAGCATCCCAAGAGGTAGAAAGATTGCACCTCGTACCGCGTGATTACGGTTTTACTACCAAGAACGTACCCCTTGGAACTACTGAAGAATTGGTGGCAGATATGAAGGAAGTTTTGGCAGGTAAACCAGGCGAACTAATGCAAACAGCTTTGTGGAATGGCGGATTTTACCTATGGCGGAGTGGTATTTGTCCAGATATGTCAGAGGGTTTAGCTAAAGCAGAAGAATTATTAACCAATGGTGTAGTAGCAGCCAAACTCCAAGAACTTAGCCAATTAGTAAATTCACTGTCAGCAGCATTTGTGCCAGTGTAAATAGTTCAGTTAGAAATATCGATTTCATTACTTACTTGAGAGTGTCAAAATAATTCGTAATTAATTACGAATTACGAATTACGAATTATTTGTTCAGCAACTCCTCCAAAATAGACTTTTGTTGCAACCAATCCTGTCCCACTTGAATACTGATATCCGAGCCAAGGTTGCCAGTACTTTCCACACGCACTTCGCCAAATCCTAAAGTGTTGCGAATTGATTCGGCACTCTCACCATCTCCTTGTTGGGCGACAATATGAGTCACCTCTAGAGGTTCACCCCATGCCTTAGCCACATATATGTTGCGATATCCAGATTTTTCCAAGGCTCTAATCAACGGTTGTAGGTTAGAGCGATCGCCACCTGTACTATCTTGAATTGCTACACGCAAAGAGCGTGGATTAGCCATCTGCTGTTCCTGGTCTGATTCCAAACCAAAGTGTTGAGCCATGAGTCTGGCAATACCATTTTTGCTTGGCAACCAATAGCTAGCATCATACTCACTCTTCTCGCTAAAGCGACCTGGGAGCATTAACATTTGCATATTAGAGCGATTTGTTCGCACCCCAAAACCCATTAGCGCCACTAACTCCTCAACCGTCAAGTTGGTATCGATGTGGTCTTTTACTACATCAAGAACTTTAGGTAATTGAGCAACAGTAGCTGGGTTGAGTGTTTGATCCATCAAGGCACGCATGACCATTTGCTGCCGCTGAATCCGGCCAATATCACCGAGTTCGTCATGGCGAAACCGCAGCAATTGCAGTGTCTGATCGCCGTTGAGATGCTGCTTACCCGCCTTCAGATTAATATACAAATGCTGAGAATCGTCTTGGTATTTCATATCTTTGGGGACGTAGACATTTACGCCACCCAAAGCATCGATCAGCTTGCCAACTCCCAAAACGTTAATTCGGACATAGCGATCAATTCCCGCCCCACCTAAGAGATTACTGACGGTTCTGGCAGTTAAAGCTGGCCCACCTTCAACATTGGCGGAATTAATTTTTTTCACCCCATACCCCTCTATTTCTGTGCGGGTATCTCTGGGAATGGAAAGCATAACTATTTTTTTCGTCTCTGGATCAAATTTGACCAAGAGCATCACATCGGCAAGACCATCAAAGGAGTTTACTTGGGGCAGGTATTTGAGGTTTTTGGTTTCTTCGGGAGGGTTTTGCACATCTGGGGGAAGTACACTCATCCCCATAACCAGGAGATTCACCGGGCGAGTTAATTCTGAAAATCGCAGCACACCACCAGAAATGCTATCGCTATCAAAGACCGCCTCATCTTGTGGACTTAGCTGGGCTTGTTGCAAAGGCGTACTGGTTAAAGACACCGCCAAAAGTGCCCCTGCTGTTGCTGACACCATTGCAATCCCACTCATACCTACCCAAAACCACAGCCAACGTCCAGATTTCGAGTTATGGGGAAGGGAAATTTTTTTCTTGGACTTTGAGGCTTTTCCCGACTGGTTTTCTTCCGCCGAACTTCTTTGAATGGTCACAGACTTCCTCACACTTACTCACTAATCAAATTCGGTCAATTTGCAGACTAAAAACATGCAGACAAATCAACCCATAATAGCTAACTCTTAATTATCAGTGCTAACTTTTTTAATGTAGTGTCAACCACAACACTTATAGCAGCATTTTTCCTTCTTTTGGGCCAACCTGGAGATGTTTTACTGAAGTATGGCAATAATAAACTGGATTTGACTAGATATATAGATAAATCAACCGTAAATTTTTAGGAAATAGGTAAAAGTACTGAAAAATTCTCACCCTAGAAAATTAAGATAAGTACTTTCCAAACACTCGTTCTGCTAAGGTAGTAAACCCTGGTAAACGCCCAGATTTGCCCTGCATTAGGCGCACAATCAACCAGACACTTACTAAAAAGTAACCCGACGTGAGAAAGCTATTCAGGATAAATAGACGTAGCGGAAAAAAATCTGAAGTTGCTGCTCCAGTAGCTAATAATAGATATGTCAACAGCCAAGTAAGTGCCAAAGTAATAGACAGACGACTAACAGCAAGTTGTTCCCGACTCCCTTGGCCTCGATAGAGAGTCCACAAGGACGGAAAAAAGCCGATGATCGGAACTAAATATAAAAGCAACTGTGTTTTGGGCATTGGGCATTGAAAAGAGGCAGAGGGGCAGGGGGCGGGGG
>NZ_WBKL01000197.1:0-39750 GCF_015714705.1 Nostoc sp. NZL
AGCTTCACCTGCGCGATCGCCCACAGCACGATATAGGGGCAGAGCTTGGTTGTAAAATTCGAGTGCTTTTTGCTTTTCTCCTAAAGCGTCGTAGACTGCACCGATATTATTGAGTGTAGTAGCTTCACCTGCGCGATCGCCCACAGCACGCCATAGGGGAAGAGCTTGGTTGTAAAATTCGAGTGCTTTTTGCTTTTCTCCTAAAGCGTCGTAGACTGCACCGATATTATTGAGTGTAGTAGCTTCACCTGCGCGATCGCCCACAGCACGCCATAGGGGAAGAGCTTGGTTGTAAAATTCGAGTGCTTTTTGCTTTTCTCCTAAAGCGTCGTAGACTGCACCGATGTTACCAAGTGTGACAGCTTCACCAGAGCGATCACCCACAGCCCGAATAAGGAGAAGAGCTTGGTTGTAAAATTCAAGTGCTTTTTGCTTTTCTCCTAAAGCGGAGTAGACTAAACCGATGTTACCAAGTGTGACAGCTTCACCAGAGCGATAGCCCACAGCACGATATAGGGGCAGAGCTTGGTTGAAGTAATTCAGTGCTTTTTGCTTTTCTCCTAAAGCGGAGTAGTTAAATCCAAGTCCAAGCAGTGCGATCGCTTCACGTTTTTGGTCTTTGAGTTGTTGTGCAATGGTTAAAGCTTGCTGAAATATTTCTATTGCCTTTTGGTGTTCCTGTTGCTGTGTAAGTTTTATGCTTTGGTCAAGCAGTCTTTCTGCTTCTTGCGATCGCAAGTTTTGAGTTTGTCCCCAAGTGGGTTGAGCCATCAACATTACTGTTACAGGCGTTAGATAAACACCCACAGCCAAAAAACTGGTGAGAATTTTTTTCATAGAATAGTGCAGAGGTAGCTGTTTTTAATTAGGTCTTAACAGAAGTTGTCTTCACCAACATCCTGATGTTGCAATGTTTCGTATTAATATCGTGATGTTGGTGAGGAATGTCGCAATGTTTCGTATTAATATCGTGATGTTGGTGAGGAATGTCGCAATGTTTCGTATTAATATTGCAATGTTGGTGAGGAATGTCGCAATGTTTTGTATTAATATCGTGATGTTTGTGAGGAATGTTGCAATGTTTGTGATGAACATTCCAATGTTTCTTATTAATATTGTGTTTGTCGTTAGAAACGTCAAAAAGCTTAGGGGCATAAATATACGCCCCTACAGATGAAATGATTCACGATCAATAAGGTTTTGCCAGAATGGTGATCGTTTTTTGTTGTGAATTGAACTGGATTTCATTTACCACATATTGCCAATTTCTCGCCACTGACTGAATACCCCGCAACTGTGCTGTGGAAACTACAGGTGGTTTTAGCTTCACCACCGCTTGACCTTGAGTAGGATTTTTTACAGTAAAAGTATTTAGGGGAATACCGCTCCAAGTTACTGGCTTACCTATGGGAAGGTCTCGCGGCCCCCGGATAATTTGCCGCCCATTGCTTCTGTAAACCAACGCCCCATTCTTGAAAACTACTTTTGCAATTTGGCTTAGAGGAATCGTAGTAGTTTTATCATTACGCCGAATTGATAGTGCTTGCCCTTGTGCATCAATTCCTATTACTCGACCACTACTTGACTCACCGCCTTTAAAGATGACCTCTGCTAATTCTGGTAACGCTACTGCAAGTTCTAATTCATCTGCGTTGACTGGTGTCTGTGCCAACAAGAAATTTCCCATCTTGACATCCTTACCAATTACAGCTTGAACGTTTCCTGCGATCGCTGCTGCCATTACTAAGATTGCCACAACCCATCCCTGGAAAAAAGCTTTCATGGCTTTAACAGTATATTTGACTATATTCAACTTTCTCATTAAACTTCAAAGACATATATATAATTTCCGTAAAATCACTAAAATCAACTGATTATGTACCTGTAGTTATGCCGCAGGGCTAAAGCATCATCCTAGATTTTCGGTGCATTAGGATTGATGTACATAAAGCACCCTACTTTCTACATTGTTTACTTAATTACGAATTACGAATTACGAATTAGTATGACCCAATCCCCCAACCAAGAAACTAATATTTTAGGTAAATTCACCAGTGTACTTGGCTTGCTGGGTGCGGCGCTTTTCTTTGCAGGTTGGATTTATCGTTGGTCATATTTCTACTTTTTTCAGCTAGAACTCAATACCCTCGACTTACCCGCACAGTCTTTTCTCATAGTTCCTCTGCAAATATTTCTCGGAGATGGCTGGACAATCTGCAAAACAGCGATCGCCTTTTTTATCGCTGCGATCGCAATTCAGGCTACATTGTGGTTAATTAAAATCATCAGTGAGACGGTAGTCTCTGCTAGCCAATTACTACTGAGTCGCATCATCTCTGCAACTCAACACAAACGCTCATGGACAGCTAAACAGCTTAAGTCTCTAGCTGAATTTAGTTTTGGGCAATTGCGCTCAGTTGATTTTCTGCGATCGCTAGTCAATGAAATAGTAATAGTATCCTGGGTATTAATAGTGATATTTTGGTTAGCTCGTTGGCAAGGCATTGCAGATGCACGACGAGACGCTGGTCAAAACTCCACATTACCAGTTGTAGCGTTAATTACACCTGAAGAAAAATTTGCAGTGGGACGCAAACTTGATGATATATTTGCTGACCCTTCCTTGAAAGGTTATCGCATAATTGGCGATCGCGGTCTATTCGATGACTTGCGAGGCAGAGAAGATAATGATATCAGCAATCCAAAGCAGCCGAGAGTTTGGCGTTTACTCCTAGAACGTGGCGGCTGGATTTATTTGTTTCGAGCATTGCCCCCAAATGCAAAACCTAACGAGATACCATCAATGTTGGCGATTCAAGAAAGTGATAAGGGACATATCATCATTCGCAGTCCAGAAGTTTCTAAAACTATTTCTCCTTAAGGATAATCATCACCTCTGCGCCAGATTATCAAGCCTGACTTTTCACATTATGTGGAAAAGCTAACGATTAACCTAACCCCTAATACTATTTCTTTGTGAGGCTGCGCCAAACCCTTTTAACTTCTTTCTTTGTGTCCTTTGCGTCCTTTGCGGTTCGTTTTTCTTTCTTTTACTTAGGTTTAGCGCATCTTCATACAGAATTGGTATAACCCCTCTTTCCCGAAGCGGGAAAATTCAAAGTCTCTCTCCTTTTAGGAGAGATTTAGAGAAAGGTTTTCCAAATACCGTGAAAAGTCAGGTAATCAAGCAATCATCTTCTCCAAAGCAACCTGCAAATCCTTTGTCAAATCGATTACAGCTTTTTTAGCTGCATTGCGATCGCCCTGACAATTTTTCCAGCGTTCCGTAACTGAAATTGGCTCTCCCACTGTAATTTGTGCCCGTCGCAAACCTAACCGAGGTCGCCCCGGAAGCGATGTATCCTGAATTCTAGAAAGCATATCGAATACAAGCAAAGCTGTTTCCGCAAACCGTTCCGCCGTCGGTTGTTCTTGAATATAAGTAGCTGTGACTGCAACAAAACTTTCCACTATTCGCATGTGTCGCATCCGCAAGTCTGCTTCCTCTGCAATCCAGTCTGCCAAACCGCGTTTAAAGGGTGGTAAAGCCTTGATATCTGGCAAATCTTCCCGATAAATGTAATTCCAGCCAGCCTCTTCTAAACGGCGACAGCGGTCAATAAAATTTCCCTGTGCTTGAACTCCAAAATATTGTTCGGCAACTTGTAAAGCCTTATCCAGTAAGCGATGAAGTCTAGCAATCAACACCTGATTAGGAGTAGCAGATTCATCAGTTGAGATGGTTTTTGGGATGTCTTGATGATAGAAGCGACGATAAAAGTCTTCCATCTCGGTAATCAAATATTCAGCCAATCTACAGAGGCGTTGATAGTAAATCTCTTCGCCCCCGTCCGAATCAATTTCTATTGCCGGCAAGCCGCTATCAGCTTCCAACTTACTCAATAACCAATCTAGCTTAGACCAAGGTGGCTCAACGTAGCGATACTGGATAGCGATCGGCACAATGATCACAGTTTCAGTCCGATTAGCTTTTTGCAAGTCTTCTACACACCAGAACCCCATTTGAGCAACACCTGGTTCCAGTGGGCTAACAATACCACTATGACCATTAGTACCTCCTTCTGGTGCCACTGCGATCGGTAGTTCGCCATTAGCAAACAACTCCCGTGCTGTTTGAATAGCTTGCCGATCTAGCCGCCTACCCCGATGAACCGGCACACCCCCTATCCGTGAAAACAACCAACCCAGCCATTCTCCAGCCCAAACCGTCATACCCCGGTCGTAAAGAAAATAGCTGTGAACAAGAAATTGCAGTGTAATACCTTTCTGACGAGCAACCTGTGGCACAATGCGAGAAAGCAAATACAACATACAGAGGGGATCTTCCACCTCTGGGTGGCGAAATGCCAGCAAAAAGCGAATTTTTCCAGCCTGAAATTGTTGATAAAGTTCAGCTAAAACTTCAACATTCTTGGCTTCAACACCGACAATACCAGCCGTTAGCCAAGGCCGAGTGCGAAACCGTAACACCATCGGCAGTAACCACCGAACAATCTGGAGTATCAGCGGGTTAAACCGTTGAGTAATAAATTTTAGTGGTGGTTGAGTAGACTGAATCGATCTAGGCAAGTCGCTCTCCAGATTGTATTTTTAGCGATTCTACAACATGGGGTCTTGCTTTATCGCTTAGAATTTGTGCGATCGCACTTAAGATAAATCATATCCAATGGAGGTTAGCGGACTCGAACCGCTGACATCCTGCTTGCAAAGCAGGCGCTCTACCAACTGAGCTAAACCCCCATAAAATTAAAATAGTCGGTAAATTTGTTTGTCGTTGTTATTGTAACTTATATTGTTCCGTTACCAAAGGGATGAAGCCAGAAAATATTCAGATAGTCGCGGCACTGTATAAATTTGTCAAGCTGCCAGATTTTGCCGAAAAACGAGATCCGCTGCTGTCTTACTGCCAAGCACAAGGTGTCAAGGGAACAATTTTGCTGGCACAAGAAGGCATTAACGGTACAATTTCCGGTTCACGTCAGGCGATTGATTCTGTTCTCTGCTTTCTGCGTACTGACCCTCGTCTAGCAGACCTAGAATACAAAGAATCCCATACCGAAACCCCGCCCTTTGAGCGGATGAAGGTGCGGTTGAAGCAAGAAATTGTTACTTTGGGGTTGCCTGAAATTGACCCAAATGAGCAAGTTGGCACTTATGTCAGTCCCCAAGAATGGAATGATTTAATTTGTGATCCAGAAGTAACCGTGATTGACACCCGCAATGATTATGAGGTGAATATCGGTACTTTCCAACGAGCAGAAAATCCCCAAACTGGCTCATTCCGAGAATTCCCCGATTATGTGCGCCACCACCTCGACCCAACTAAACACAACAAGGTTGCCCTATTTTGTACGGGCGGCATTCGCTGTGAAAAAGCTTCATCCTTCATGCTTGCCCAAGGCTTTGCAGAAGTCTATCATCTCAAAGGCGGCATTCTCAAGTATTTGGAAGAAGTTCCAGCACAAGAAAGTTTATGGGAAGGAGAATGTTTTGTCTTTGATGACCGAGTAGCTGTCAGTCATGGGTTGGAGGAAGGAAGTTATGAGTTGTGCCTCTGTTGTGGGCATCTGATTTCTGAAGAAGATAAGGTATCTCCAAAGTATGAGCAAGGTATCTCCTGTGCCTATTGTTTTGATAGCCTCACCGAAGAGAAAAGAGCGCGTCAGCAGGAAAAATGGCGGCACTACCAAACCCAAGTTGCTAATTCCAAAAATCGGGATCTAAGCTAACCGCTCGTAAAAACCTCCAACAATCTGTAAGTCAAACTTAACGAGTTTTAAATGGCATCATATTAAGATTGGTTAATTACTGATCATTTGTCATTGCGATTGTAACGAAGTAAAAGAAAGCAATCATAAGGTTTTTGTGATTGCTTTCTTTTTCTATAAGATGCACTCACTTTCGGTTGCAATTACAGTTATTTAAGCAGACATGATCAGCTGTTACGCAATTAATTTGTACATTTACCTAATGACTGATGACTGTTAAGTATCTAGGCATAAATAAATTTAAAGTTTGTAGTAAGGACTTTAGTCCTGATAATCCTTGCTTTGAGCGATAAATCGCTCACTACAAACTAGGAGTTTATTTTATATTTAATTATGTCTACCTACTTAACCGTCAACAGTCAACAGTTAACGACCATCAAGAGTGTTTATATACTTTAGACGCGCATCAGCTTATCATTCATTAGCTTCAGTCAAAGATAATTCGGAATTTAAGGGCAACATTACTGTAAATGTAGTACCCATTTCAATTTCACTTGTGACACTGATTTGACCTCCGTGAGCCTCAACGCACCTTTTAACGATTACTAACCCCAATCCGGTACCCTGAATTGAGTGGACATTTGAGGCTCGGTAGAATGATTCAAAAAGTCGAGCTTGGTCTGGTTCTGGAATGCCTATACCTTGATCTTGAATATAAAAAATTGCTACCTTCTCAATCGGATCGCATATTAAATCAAACTGAATCTTGCCACCTCTTGGAGAATATTTAACCGCGTTTGAGAGAAGATTCCCAAACATGTAATGTAAGAGTCCTTCATCCATTACAGCGTCAGTATGATCGCTATGACAGGTAAAAACAATTTCACACACACTACTTTCAATAATAGAAAAATCTTTAATTAACTCTCGACAAAATTGCTCTAAGTTAAGTGAAGTAGGGTTATATACGAGTTTTTTCGCCTCCGCTCGACCCATAAACAACACCTCTTCCATAAGTTTTTCCATAGATTGCACAGCACCTTGAATTCGCTTTAAATAAATGCCTTTTTTTGCTTCTGTCAAATTTGCTCCTTGCATTTCGATGAGTTCTACTGCCGTTTGAATAACAGTCAAGGGATTACGGAACTCATGAGATACGGTAGAGATAAATAAAGACTTGAGACGGTTAAGTTCTTGCTCCTTTTCTAATGCTTGCTCTAGCAACTTTGTTTGGTGTCGTTCGCTCAGATCCCAGAAAACAATTACTACACCATTTATCTGGTCAAGTCGTCGCTTCAGTGGTGAAGCACTATCACCAATTGGAACTCTTTTTCCCTGTCTTGTAATCAGAGATGTGAATTCCCCTAAATAAACAACCTGTTGCTCCCGCAGTACTTTTGTTACTGGGCTTTCTAATGTAGTCCCTGTAACTTCATCGACAATATGAAAAATCTTCGCTGCTTCATTTCCTAAAGCATCGTTTTGCTGCCAGCCAGTCAGGGACTCAGCTGCGGGATTCATAAATGTCACCATTCCTTGCTCATTTGTAGCGATTACAGCATCACTCATTGAGTTTAAAAGGGTTGCTAACTGATCTCGATTCTCTCGCAGGTCACGCTCTAATTGGTGTTTTAAAAGAGCGATTTCGATCGCTATTCTTAAATCTTTTGTAGTAAATGGTTTAACGATGTATCCGAAAGGTTGGGTAACTTTTGCTCTTTCTAAAGTATGATCATCACCGTATGCTGTTAAATAAATTACAGGTACATCTAACTGCTCACGAATTTTACTGGCAGTAGCAATACCGTCCATCTCACCTTTAAGAATAATATCCATTAATACTAGTTCTGGTTGAGTTTCCGATGCTTTGGCAATGGCAACTTTTCCAGATGAAGCTGTTCCTGTAACAATGTATCCTAGTTGACTGAGTTGGCTGGCAATAGTTCTAGCCACAATCACTTCATCTTCAACGACTAAAATCCTAGCTTGACCCATTTGATATTTACTAATGCAAAGTTAACTGCGTGAATTGGATTTTGAATACTGTTCCATGATTGCGTTCTAGAGTAATACAGCCTTCCAGTTGTTCTGTAACCAAGTCATATACTAATGAAAGACCCAAAGAATCAGTATTTGCCCAATCTAAATTATCTGGTAAACCAATCCCATTGTCTCGGATAGTCATCTCGATATTATTGCCAATATTACGTAAAGCAATACTGATTGTGCCTACTTGTTGGTTGGGAAAAGCGTGCTTGAGGGCATTGGAGATTAATTCGTTGATCACCAGTCCACAAGCGATAGCTTGGTCAACATTCAAACTCACTGAATCTATATCAGTTTCTAAACCGATTTTACCAGGACATATTTGATAGGAAATTAGTAAACTTGCTGCCAAATTATGGATATAGTCAGCAACATCAATTTGTCCAATATTAGCAGAAGTATATAAATTTTTATGAATGAGAGATATTGACTCAATTCGGTTTTGACTTTCTCGAAGAACTTTGATGACTTCTGGATCTTTAAGTGTTTGAGATTGGAGTTGCAATAGACTGGAGACAATTTGTAAATTATTTTTAACTCGATGATGAACTTCCTTTAACAGAACTTCTTTTTCAGCCAAGGCATTTCTTAACTTTACTTGAGCTTTTTGTCTTTGAACAAGTTCAGTTTGAGCTTGCTCAAAGATGCTGGATTGTTGAATTGCGATCGCTAATTGGACTGTAAGTTGATCGAGCAAATCTAATTGATTTTCTTCCCACTCGCGGAAACCAGAGCATTGGTGAGCAATCAGTAAACCCCATAGGTGAGAGCCAGAGTTTTGAGAGCTTACTTCTAGTAAAATAGGTACGACTAAATTTGCTTTGACTTCAAACTGTTCTAATAAACGAATATGGCAATCAGTTAGTCCAGCTTCATAAATATTAGCGATCGCTCTTTTACGTCTTTGATAATACTCCAATCCAGCGCCTGCTTGAAAACATGTATCATGAATCTGCACGTTTAAAGAAACTGTCCATCCAGGTTCCACCGACTCTGCCACAATTGTGCCGATCATCTCTGGGTCAAACTGATAAACTACCACTCGATCAACCCCAAGTAAATCTCGCACTTCTTGAACTGTTGCATTCAGAATATCTTGGAGATTCAAAGATTGACGAATCCGTTGAGCAACGGTTCGCATCAACTGCTCCCGCTCGGCTTGAGCTTTTAGAGCCAGTTCAGTTTGCTTACGTTCTGTTATATCTTGTCCAAGACCAATAATTTGACCATTTGAAAGTTTAACATTAGTCCAAGATGTGTCGAGTAAATGACCATCCTGCATCTGAGTCTTAAAATCACTCCAATTACGTTGTGCAGACTGAATAGAATTAATCACATATTGTCGATATTCAGGATTAGGATATAAAGATTCCAAAACATCACCAGTTTGAAAATCTTGAAATTTCCAGCCTAAAACACTTTCCCATTCTTGGTTTACCCACTGAAGTCTGCCATTGGTATCAATGAGCGCAATCATCAACGGTATACTCTCAAAAATTTTCTGCAAAAACTCATTTTGCTCTTGGAGTTTTGTTTCTATATTTTTTCGGTCATTTATATCATAAAATACTGTCAAAATAGCTGATTCACCATTAAAAATTAAATATTGCAGTGAAGCGATCGCCCAAAAATAAGTTCCATCATATCTTTTTAATTGAAGTTCATAATTATGAATAAAACCATGCTGATTAAGAACTTTTAATAGTGTTTCTAAATCGGCTATATTATGATATAAATCTAATAAAGTTTTGCCATTAACTAAATACTCGGCAGAAAACTGAAATGTTTGAAGCAATTCTGGATTAGCATATAAAATCAACCCATCAGACAGACGCGAAATAAGAAAGGGGACAGGAATGGCTTCAGAAATAACTCGAAATCTAGCTTCACTTTCCTGAAGCGTTTTTGCTATTCGTTTGTGTTCTGTTATGTCTCGAATATTAACTAACCGAGCATTGTAATTTGCGTAGTCTATTTTATGTGTGACAATTTCAACATCAATAATCTCTCCGCATTTTCGCCGTTGTTGCCATTGTCCAGCAAAATGTAAGTTAGAGTGTCTTTGTCTTAAATATTCTATGAAAATAGGCACATCTTCTGGAAGGCAAATGTCAGTTATTCGCATTTGCAAAAATTCTTCTCGTGAGTAGCCATAATGGACAACAGCAGCTTCATTTACATCTAAAAATCGCAGATTATTCTGGTTATATAACCACATTGGATTGGGGTTTTTAGAGAAAAGGAGATTAAAACTTCTTTGGCTATCATCAATTACTTTTTGTCGATGTAACTCTAAATACCTGATTACTTGTCGAGCTAACAGTTGCAAAGCTGCTTGTTTTTTAACGGCTAAATTTCGCGGTGCATAATCAATTACACAAAGGCTACCTAATGCAAAACCGCTTGAGGTAATTAGGGGAACACTCGCATAAAAGCGGAAATAATTATTTGATGTTACAAGAGGATTTGTAGAAAACCGTTCATCTTGCAAAGTGTCAGGGATAATTAATATTTGACTTTGCAAGATAGTATAACTACCAAAAGAAATGCTTCGAGGGACTTCTGATATAGTTATTCCGATTTTTGACTTGAACCATTCCCGTTCTGCATCAACTAGGCTAATGAGAGCGATTGGTGTTTCACAAAGGTTAGCAGCTAGTTGAGCTAGTTCATCAAAAACTTCTTCTGGTGGCGTATCTAAAATTTGATACTGATTAAGTACTTCTAGTCGTTGGCTTTCATTTTCTGGAAATAGCATTAGTGATTGTGTGACAAAAATATTTTGTAGTATCAGATTTAACTTGAATTCGACGAACCTAAAAAGCCACCACAGCCAGAAGGCAAGTTGGCATGATCACATAGAAGCTTAACATTGAACTATGTTCAATGTTACATATCTCATGCTTTTAGCAGATGATAACTATTAGAGCAACAGTGATGCTGTTAAAGACCTACTAGCAATCTAACTTTTCCTTTTGTGTTAAACAAATTTAAAATTTTGGGTTCAATAATTATTCAAAAGGTTATTAGTGATTACTGGATAGAACTCATCACTGAAAGTCCTTACTGCATCTACTATTTTGGGCCCTTTAAAACATTTATTGAAGCGAAAGCTGCTTGCCCTGGATATATTGACGACCTTGAAACCGAGGGAGCCTTGGGAATAAAAGTCGTCATTAAACGTTGCCATCCAGATGTGCTAACGATTTGTGATTAAGAAGTGAGCTATAGCAAGTAGTTTTCAGTTGAATGAGGTACTAGAAGAAGTAAGTGAAGAAGGCAGCTATGCTGAAGAGTGCCATCTAGAAACTAAAAATCTTTACATCATAGATTTATCCCCAGAAGTTGAGGTTAGGAAAGGAACCGCAAAAAACGCAAAGAATCTTTGTGTACTTTGTGTTATTTGCGGTTTTTTTATCTTGGGCGACCCAATGTAGTGATATATAGAACAGCTTCATCAGCAGGGATACCCAAAACTTCATTTACTTGGTCATCAAAGAATCCGCCGATCCCACTGACACCTACATTCAGGTGCATTGCGGCTAAATTCAGGCGCTGTCCCAAATGTCCGGCATCCATATGTAAGTAACGGTAAACGCGATCGCCATACTGGGCGATCGCAGCTTTCAGATCGGCTGTATGAAATAACACCGCTGCTGCATCCCGCCCTAATTCTTGTCCCAAACAGAGAAAATGTAACTCTCGCCGAAAGTTTTTAAACCGAATTTGGCGTAATTCTTGGGCTTTGGGCGCGTAATAGTAGCAACCCGCCTCCAACCCTTTGACTCCGCAAACAGCAATGAATGTTTCTATTAAATTCAGATCAAAGTAGTCTGGAGAAATATCTAAACTTTGATCGATGTAATTTTGCGGTTGGTAAGTGAAATCAAGTAAACTTTTCAATTCATCGAAGCTTAAATCATCACCATTGTAAGCGCGGGTAGAGCGTCGCTTGTACATAGTAATTTCCAGTTCTGACAGCTTTTTTCCCCAGTCTATAGGTGCGGTGGTGGTGGGAATTTTCAAACAGAAAGGAAAGTTATATTTATCCTCTAAAGATTTTTCTTGTTTGATAGTTGGTAGATTGAGATTGCCAGTTATACCTGATTGGATCTGGGTGTGTTGATGGAAATATGTCAGCAATTCACCATCGGGGATTTGGGGATAACTGGTTTCGGTGGCGGAAGGTAAAGCAGTACATCCCAATGGCAAATTTTGATTGACATCTAACAAGTCTGCCAGAGGTAAGACAGCGATCGCACCTTCTTGTTGCGGATCGATATAAAGTAGATCGTTTACTGATTCATCCACAAAACCGCCGATTAAATGGGGGCGATAGTCAGTAATCGCAGCAGCCAACTCGATATTACCCAACAGGTGCCCCGTATCGAGAAAAATCCGGCGGTAAGCCCGATCTTCATAGCGCCACGCAGAACGATAGAATACCGCAGTGACAATAATTGCGAGTTGGGTACTTTCTAGGGAAGGATGCCAGAAACAAGCTGCTTGGAGAGTTTGCCAAACATCACTTTCCCAATAATGCATCAGAGAATGAGTCCGACACTGGTAGTTATACAGACCAGGCGGCAATAACGACGTACCACGGGAAACCACATACACCTCAGCAGGGTATAATCCGCCTGCACTGGGAGCAGCACGTAAATACACCGCACTACCCATAGAAGGCATTCTCGCCGTCAATCCATAGCTGCGAAACAGCAGCCGTGAAAGTCTTTGCCACCATTGAGCATCTGGGTTATTAGCAAATCCCTCTGATTTTTCTTGGATATAGGGTTTGAGATCAAAAGTAGAGCCAATTTTGTACTCTTTGAAAGGCACTGGCTGTTTAGCCCAGTCTAGCCTTTGACTTTTGGAGGCGAGAGTCTCAGGGTTGTATTTAGTCCGTTCGTGGTAATGCTGGGCAATTGATTGGTGTAATTCTGGCATAGTACTTTTAATATCCTTAAGGCATCCTTTCTTTGATCTTGGCATTCATCAGCCTCATTATTTCGTGTCAATTCGTACAATCCTCAGACTCACAAAGTGCTAATTGCTAACAACTGAATGCCGCATGGGGCATTGGCAGAATAGCCGCCCGCCTCCAAAGTCATTATTCATTAGTACCAAGGCTAATAAAACCAGCAACCGTCCCTGAGTATTTCTATTCATTTAGGGTGAACGAATCGCACTGCTGTAGGCATTTTCCAATCACTTGCCTTGAAGCTATGTTATGCTATATTAAGCGTAGTCGTTATGAGTTTATATATGAGCATGACTAACCCCACAGTAGAAAACTTGGTAATTATCGGTTCTGGGCCAGCAGGGTACACAGCTGCTATCTATGCCGGACGTGCGAACCTAAAACCTGTTGTATTTGAAGGTTTCCAAGCCGGGGGATTGCCTGGTGGGCAACTAATGACAACGACGGAAGTTGAGAACTTTCCTGGATTTCCCCAAGGGATTACCGGGCCGGAACTGATGGATCAGATGAAGGCTCAAGCGGAGCGCTGGGGGGCTGAACTATATACTGAAGATGTTATGTCAGTTGACTTGAGTCAGCGTCCATTTACAGTGCGATCGCAAGAAAGGGAAATCAAAACCAACAGCATCGTCATTGCTACGGGTGCGACAGCAAAGCGTTTGGGTTTACCCAGCGAACACGAATTTTGGAGTCGGGGTATTTCCGCTTGTGCGATTTGCGATGGTGCGACACCGATTTTTCATGGTGCAGAATTGGCTGTGATTGGTGCTGGCGACTCGGCAGCGGAAGAGTCTATTTACCTCACCAAGTATGGTTCCAAGGTAAATATGTTGGTACGCACCGATAAAATGCGGGCTTCTAAAGCTATGCAAGACCGCGTTTTGAGTAACCCGAAAATCCAAGTGCATTGGAACACAGAAGCCGTGGATATCTTCGGTAACGGTCACATGGAAGGGGTGAAAGTCCGCAATACCAAAACTGGTGAAGAGAGCCAACTGCACGCTAAGGGTTTATTCTACGCCGTTGGTCACAGTCCCAACACCTCTTTATTTAAAGGTCAGTTAGAACTGGATGAGGTAGGTTACGTTGTCACTAAACCCGGTACTGTGGAAACCAGTGTAGAGGGCGTTTTTGCTGCTGGCGATGTGCAAGACCATGAGTTTCGACAAGCAATTACGGCTGCGGGAACTGGCTGTATGGCGGCGATGTTGGCAGAACGTTGGTTATCATCTAGTGGCTTGATTCAAGAATTCCATCAACAGCCAGAAACAGCGGTTAATGAATTAGAACATCAGCCAGCCAAAAAGACTGAAGCCGAAGAAGAAGCTGGATTTAACTTGGATAGGACGCGTCATGAGGGAGGTTATGCCTTACGGAAATTGTTCCATGAAAGCGATCGCTTACTCCTTGTTAAGTACGTCTCTCCTGGTTGCGGCCCTTGCCATACCCTGAAGCCAATTTTAAATAAAGTGGTGGATGAATTTGACAGCAAAATTCACTTTGTAGAAATTGACATCGACAAAGACCGAGATATTGCTGAAAATGCTGGTGTGACAGGAACACCAACGGTTCAATTGTTTAAAGATAAGGAACTAGTCAAGGAAGTCAAAGGCGTGAAGCAAAAGAGCGAATACCGCCTGTTGATTGAAAGTAGTCTTTGAGATAGTGGGTATTGGGGAAGACTCTGCTCAATACCCAATCCCGCCCACTTACTTAAGCGGTAGCTTTAATAAGTTAGGCAATAGCATATCCTGTGTGTTGCCTAACATTTGGCGGGTGAAATCCCAAGACAATTTTCTCTTTAAGAATTCCTGCTGCTACTAATTCGTAGGTAACACCATCTTCTGTGTCATCCCGTTGCACCCAAATTTTGCCATCAATAATATCGAGATGAACTAAGCCATATCTTTTTGACCCCACTTTAAATGTAGGGGGTCATCTGTAATTATCCAGTCTTCTTTAAGTAAAGCATTCTTAACAGCATCATGATAAATATCTCTTGCAGGCATATCAAAGCATATTAAAATCCAATACGGTTCAGTTAAGGGCTAATTGTACAAAACTGTGGGTTTTCGAGACGCGATAAATCGCCGTCTCTACAAGTGTTTTGGTCTTATCTGAACTGTATTGTATTAAAATTTTTCTTTACTTGGAATCATTTACCTTTGTGGTAACACTTGGCTAATAATTTATCTTTACCAAAAATAAGGCATAATCTCACCTCTTCCTCAGTCTAGCTCTGTATCCACCACTCAACAGTCGGACTTTTATTCACGATGTTTACGCAATTCCCTATCTGATATGTAAAATAGTCAGCGTATCAAGCTTTGCTCCAGGCGATCGCACATGGCCATTACAAAACGGCGACTACCGACATTTTTACAGTTTGGCAAAAGTCTCAATCTTTCCCAAAAACTCATGCTCATCGGGTTAGCCATTACCCTATTTTTCATTTTCCTGGCATTCTTCGCTCCCGTATTCCAGGCTTGGGGATGGCTGCAAAACCCCAAAGATTTTCTTTCTAATCCAATTCACGAGCCACCCTCAGCTAAACATTGGTTCGGTACTAGTCGCTTGGGCTATGATGTGTTCTCCCGGACATTGTTCGGTGCTCAAGCTGCTTTGCAGGTGGTAATTTTGGCAACAGCGCTGAGTATGATTATCGGTGTGCCTTTGGGGATGCTGAGTGGTTATCTCGGCGGGAAATTGGATAAAGTATTGCTGTTTATTATGGATAGCATCTACACCCTACCGGGGCTACTGCTGTCTGTGACGCTGGCGTTTGTGGTGGGTCGTGGGATATTAAATGCAGCGATCGCTATTAGCATTGCCTACATCCCCCAATATTACCGCGTTGTTCGCAACCACACTGTGAGCGTGAAAACTGAAGTATTCATCGAAGCTGCTCAAGCAATGGGTGCTTCCACTTGGGTTGTGCTTTCTCGTTATCTGTTTTTCAACGTCATTCAAAGCGTACCCGTCTTATTCACACTCAACGCCGCTGATGCGATTTTGGTGTTGGGCGGTTTGGGCTTTCTGGGGTTAGGACTTCCCGAAGAAGTGCCAGAATGGGGACATGATTTAAAACAAGCCCTAGAAGCTCTACCTACTGGCATTTGGTGGACTACACTTTTCCCTGGTTTAACGATGACATTCATGGTGGTAGGGTTATCACTACTTGGTGAAGGGTTAAACGAATTTGTCAATCCCCGGTTACGGAGAGAAAATAGAATCCGAAAATAGTTAGTAAACAGTCGACACTTATCAGTCAACGGGCTGATCATTGATAACTAGTAACTGATAACTGGTAATTGATAATTGGAGAGATTAGTGTGAAAGATAACCTGACGTTAATTGCCGCCGCTACTGGCGGGTTTATGCTTTCGATTGCCCTTTCTGGCATCTTAAGAGGTGCTCCAGTTACAGGTTGGCAGGATCAATCGAGTTTCCGCACCATGACTTTTGCTAATTTACAGAAATCGGAGTTGAAAGCCGCGCATCTTGATGTCGGGGATGAAAACGACTCGCACCCAATAAAACAGAAAATTTAGAATTTTTTCGTGCCAAAATGCTAAAACGCTAAGTACAGATTTGCCTCAAACTTTGACGACTTGAGCTTGAAAATCGAAACGCTCTAAGACACAGAAGTTTAGTATGTGGCTATTTTATTGCCTACAAACTTGTGCAAAGCTGTACTACGATGCTTTTTAAGCCGAAAATTTGCGGCTTGGTCTAAGGATTTTAAAGTGGTGAGTTCTCAAGTAATTGGCATTGATGTAGGGGGAACGGCAATTAAGCTGGGGCGTTTTGCCGCTGATGGTACTTGTCTGCAATCTTTGACCGTGGCGGCTCCCCAACCGACAACACCGGAGGCGGTGCTGGCGGTGATTGTAGATGCGATCGCGCAAATTGATCCTCTGGATCAAACTGTTGCTATTGGTGTTGGGACTCCTGGCCCATCCGATGCAGCAGGACGCATTGCTAAAATCGCTATTAACTTGCCTGGATGGATCGATGTGCCTTTGGCAGATTGGTTAGAAGCTAAAACTGGCAAACCGACTGCGATCGCTAACGATGCTAATTGCGCTCTTTTGGGAGAAGCTTGGTTGGGTGCCGGTCGCCACTTTCAAAATCTGATTCTGCTAACTTTAGGAACTGGGGTTGGTGGCGCAATTATCCTAGATGGCAAACTATTTGTTGGACATCAAGGAGCCGCCGGGGAATTGGGTTTAATTTCATTTAACCCAGATGGGCCAATTTGCAATAGTGGCAATCAAGGCTCTTTAGAACAATATGCCTCTGCTACTGCAATTCGTCGCCGCACTCTCAAGGAACCCGCCGAATTGGGTTTTCTTGCCCAACAGGGAGATGCCGCAGCATTGACTTTTTGGCAAGAGTATGGTATGTGTTTGGGAATTGGTTTGACGAGTTTGATTTATGTACTCACACCGCAAGCGATCGTCATTGGTGGCGGTATAAGTGGCAGCTTTGAATTTTTCATACCAACAGTCAAGGCAGAAATTGAGAAGCGAGTTCAGCCTTTATCACGAGCGGGTTTACAAATATTGCCAGCGGAGTTAGGCAATTTTGCTGGGATAGTAGGTGCGGCAAGGTTGGCATGGCAAAACTATATAATTCGTAATTCGTAATTCGTAATTCGTAATTCGTAATTCGTAATTCGTAATTGTTACCCCATGCACGCCAGTTAATCTACTTGGGGAAACCCTAAGACGGCAGTGGCTCATAAATGCGGGGCTTGAATAAAGATGCCGAGCCTTTTTTTCTTTTTCATAACTGAAATTAGTTGCTCTGTACCCTTAATTAATTATTAATGACTAATTATCCTAATTAATTACGAATTACGTTAGGGCTAGCGACGTAGGAGCGTCATTACGAATTACCTAATCCTAAGACAAAGAATATCCTGTTGCTTTCTTAACGTATTTCACAACTTTTTCATAAGATTCAGGATTACTTACAGGGTTGATGATGATGGGAATAGTTCCATCTGGCAACCAAAAAGTTATCCTACCGTTCGGTTCATGACAAAATGAACTGATGCAGTTGAGATTAATTACATATTCGTTTTTTTCGTACAGGATTTTCACCCAGTGGGCATGATCTAATTCCAACCCCGTCACACATTCTAAATAATCGAGAATCTTTTGATAATCTTCCAAGTTACTTTGCGGGTTAATCACTATTGGTATGGCACTATCGGGTAACCAAAAAGTAACCCTGCCGTTCAGTTCATAACAAAAAGCATGAACACGTTCAAAATTCACTACATATTCTCTCCTTTCGTAAAGGATTTTCACCCAGTACGCCACAACATCTCCCCAAGTCCGAAATTTACGAATGATGCACCCTGTATGTCCAAATCTACTGAAACCTTAAGTTAATGTTGCTGTGTACCAATTAAAAATTAATTTTTAATTTTTAATTTCTAATTGTTATGACACCTCCAATGGTGTTGGTGTACCTGAAGTTGAGAGAGAAAGAGCGATCGCTGCTTGAATAAACCCTTTAAATAAAGGATGAGGGCTACTGGGGCGCGATTGAAATTCTGGATGAAATTGGCAAGCAAGAAAGAATGGGTGCTTGGGTAATTCCACAATTTCAACTAAGTGTCCATCGGGAGAAGTACCACTGATTACATAACCAGACTTTAATAACAGATCGCGGTAAGCATTGTTGAACTCATACCGATGTCGATGTCGTTCATAAATTACATCTTCTTGATAAAGCTTGAAGGCCAGAGTATCAGGGAGAACACGACAAGGATATAGCCCCAAGCGCATTGTACCCCCTAAATCGACTACTTCCTGCTGTCCTGGCAATAAATTGATTACCGGATCAGTTGTATGAGCGTCAAATTCAGCACTATTAGCACCTGTTAATCCCCCTACATGCCTAGCCCATTCAATCACAGAACATTGCATTCCCAGGCATAAACCCAAAAAGGGAATTTGGCGATCGCGGGCGTATCTAATGGCGGCAATTTTACCATCTACCCCCCGAACACCAAAACCTCCTGGCACAACTATGCCATCGACACCCTCAAGATAAGTTTCGGGCGCTTGGGTTTCCAAATCTTCTGAATTTATCCAACGCAGGCGCAGTTTGCCATAAGTGGAGATTGCAGCATGGTTTAATGCTTCCACTACAGATAGGTAGGCATCACTTAACTGCACATATTTACCGACAATGGCAATTTCTAGCTCGTGCTTGGGGCTATGTAACCGTTGTACCAAGGTTTGCCACTGCGTCAAATCTGGTTTACGTTGCTCCATTTGCAGCAAGTTCAGCACTTGTTCTGCCATTCCTTCCCGTTCCAGATTCAGCGGTACTTCATAGATACTTTTGGCATCTTGGGAAGTGATGACGCATTCTTCAGGGACATCGCAAAATCCCGACAATTTCTGCTTTAATCCCTTGGGTAAGGGGCGATCGCTCCGACAAACTAAAATATCTGGTTGAATGCCAATGGATCTCAGTTCTTTAACTGAATGCTGTGTCGGCTTAGTTTTCATCTCACCTGCAGAAGCAATCCACGGTACCAGCGTTACATGCATATACAGCACATTCTGCCGTCCCACTTCTTTGCGGAACTGACGAATTGCTTCTAAAAACGGCAGTGATTCAATATCTCCCACCGTACCGCCGATTTCTGTAATCACTACAGAGGGGTTTGTACTTTTAGCAACTCGCAGAATTCGCTCTTTTATTTCATTGGTAATATGAGGAATTACTTGTACTGTGCCGCCATTGTAGTCTCCGCGCCGCTCTTTATTGATAACTGCCTGGTAAATCGAGCCAGTAGTAACACAGTTCAAACGCGACATTGAGGTATCGGTAAAGCGTTCGTAATGCCCCAAGTCCAAATCTGTCTCCGCACCATCCTGGGTAACGAATACTTCCCCATGCTGAAAGGGACTCATTGTGCCAGGATCGATATTGATATAAGGGTCGAGTTTGAGAATCGACACGGAATATTCGCGCGACTTAAGCAAACGCCCTAGACTTGCTGCTACAATGCCCTTACCAATACTGGAAACTACGCCCCCAGTTACAAAAATAAACTTAGTCATAGTAGTTTAAATTTCTAACAACTTCTAAAAAGACATCCCGTCATTGTGCCACAGTTGTTGTGGTGTAATCTTCTGTGATTTGCTGTGAAAAACCTTCTAGGATTAGTAATATTAGGCTGTATTCTCACTTCCTCCGTAGCATTGGCAGAGCCATCTCTTATAGTCGTTTTTCCCCAAACAAACTACCAGACGAGTGCCCAAAAAATCTTCTTTCTGGGAACTGCACCACCAGATGGTCAGGTTTTGATCAATAGTAAGCCAATTACCCGCAGCAAAGCTGGTCATTTTTCCCCTAGTTTTCCCTTGCAGTTGGGGGAGAATCTTTTTACTGTGCGTCACAACAATCAAGAACTCCAGATTAAAGTGACAAGGCTTACCACTAGCCCTGAGCTACCACAGGGGTTAGCCTTTGCTAAAGATTCCCTGACTCCCGCAGTTGACATTGCCAGACTACCGGGAGAGCTAATTTGTTTTAGTGCGATCGCACCCCCTAACGCTAGCGTATCTGTCAAGTTGGCTAATCAAACTACTGCTCTTTCACCGCAAGCTCAACAGGCACAACTACCAAGTAATTTGGCAGCTCTGACAGGGCAAAATCAGCCTTATGCCCAGTCTAGCGTAGGCAATTATAAAGGTTGCACCACAGTGGCAACAGCCGCCGATCTGGGACAACCTCAGTTTCAACTGACGCTCAATGGCAAGACGATAACTCAACCAGGGACTGGTAAAATTCAAATCCTCTCAAGAGCAGAGTTGCCAGTTTCTGAGGTTACAGTAGAGTCAGGCGTTGCTCGCACTGGCCCAAGCACCGATTATTCTCGACTTACACCACTGCCCAAAGGCACACGCGCAACAGTAACAGGTAAGGAAGGTGAATGGTTGCGCCTAGACTATGGCGCTTGGATTAATAGTAAAGAAACCCGCATTCTACCTGGTGCAATTCCGCCACAAACAATAATTCGCAGTGTCGGATACCGTCAACTCCCTGGTGCGACAGAGATCGTTTTCCCCTTACAAGTTCCCGTTCCTGTGAGCGTACAACAAAGTGAGGGTGCTTTCGCTCTCACTCTCTACAATACCACTGCCCAAACGGACATTATTCGTCTGGATGATGACCCCCTAATTTCTCGCCTAGATTGGCAACAAGAGGCTCCAGAACAAGTAAAATACACCTTTAACCTCAAAAAAGCTCAACAGTGGGGATATAAGCTGAGATACGACGGTACAACCCTGGTTTTGGCTTTGCGTCATCCGCCGAAAATTGGGAACACAAGACGCAAGGCTTTAGCTAATCTCAAGATTGTACTAGATCCTGGGCATGGCGGTAAAGAATCTGGTGCCAGTGGCCCAACTGGATATTTAGAAAAAGATGTCAATTTAGTGATATCCAAGTTGCTGCGGGATGAGTTGGTGAAGCGAGGAGCAACGGTGGTGATGACGCGGGAGGATGATAAGGAGGTTTCGTTAGTAGAACGTCAGGCAATTATCAATCAAGAAGAACCTGCGATCGCTCTTTCCATACATCACAACTCCCTACCCGATAATGGCGATGCCGAAAAAACCAAGGGATTCGGAACTTTTTGGTATCATCCCCAAGCTCACAACCTCGCAATATTTTTACAGAACTATGTAGTCAGAAAACTTGACAAACCTTATTATGGTGTGTTCTGGAACAACCTAGCGCTGACACGTCCTGCTGCTGCGCCATCCGTATTGTTGGAATTGGGTTTTATGAGCAATCCCGATGAATTTGAGCAGGTGGTGAACCCAGAAGAACAGAAGAAAATGGCAAATGCGATCGCTCAGGGGATTACGGAGTGGTTTCGGAGTGTTCGCTGATGTACTCCCCGCGCATAAATGCGCGGCAATTCCGCATCTGGTTCCATATTTTAAGTTAGGCGATCGCAAAACTCGGCTAGCAAAAAAACCAAAAATTATTAATTACGAATTAGGTTAGCGTAGCAGGGTATAGCTCATTACGAATTAAGTTAATACCTTGCTATATTTTGATTTCAGTGCTTCTACAGTGCCATAACCGCTTTGATTGCGGGTAGAAATATATGAAATCTGATATTTTTAAAGTGTATGTGTTTTAAAATAGGCGGCATGGTAGGAGCGATCGCTATTTTATTGAGTAATGGCAGTGCAATCGCCCAAGATGCAGAAAGATATGTCACTGTGGGGCATGATAAATTAGGAAACAGCGTAGCTCTGGATACGGAGACCATCAAGGGCACGACATACAAGCTTTATGGGATGTATGGAGATGGCGTCTTCGAGACTACCTTCGATGCATCGTGCAAAGAATCGCGCCTTTTTCTCAATCGCATTGCCATTTACGGTTCAGAAGGACAGCTACTTGAAGAGGATAAGGAGAAAGGAGAAATACCTTTTGTAGCAAGTTCTTCACCAGGCAAAGGAATGAAAATTGTTTGTCAAAAGATTGGTGCCCGTGGTTGGTAGTTGCTCAATATTTTAGAAGTAGAGAATGGGGAATGGGGGGAAGAGGAGCAGGGGGAGCAGGGGAAGCAAGAGTGGAATAACCAATGCCCAATTCCCAATGCCCAATGCCCAGCTAAAAAATACTAAGGACAAAATAACGTGTCACGCGTATCTCGTCCTGTAATGGGATTAGTTCCCTTGGCAAGTTTGCACAATTTTTTTTGCTCATCGGAACGCAGCAGCGTATCGGTAAAATCTGCCCCATCAATGATTGCACCATCAAATCTGGCGTTAGCAGCAAAGGCACCCTCCAACAGTGCATTTGTCAAATTTGCTCTCACTAAACGAGCCGAGTCTAAAGTGGCATTTCTCAAGTCAGCTCCCTCCAAATTCGCAGACTCCAAATTTGCTGCAAAGAAACTAACACCGTGCAAATTAGCGTGGCTGAAGTTGCTCTGGCGAAGATTAGCTTTGGTAAAGCTGGAGTCTGTTAAATCACGTCCTGAGAAATCAGCCTCGACCAAAATTTCTTTATTAAATTCGAGTGCCAAAGCTGTTGGAGCAAAACCTACGGTTGTCGTGATGCCAACTATTCCCCAAAGGAATAAGCTGAGTATACTTGCCCAAAAGTGATAGTCTGTTTTACGCTTCAACCCAAACTGTGTTCGGGATGAGTCAAGTGTAGAACCCGCTGTGCGTAGGCGTAGCCCGCCGCAGGCATCGCTTAACCTAGAATTCATCATATTTTTAATCAATGGCTAACCTTCCTCCATCTCATTATCCAGATATTGGTCATTTAGGAGAAGACCTAGTAGTCCAATGGTTGCAATCTACAGGGTGGATAATTCTCCATCGTCGCTTTTCTAGCCGCTGGGGAGAAATCGATATCATCGCCCAATATGACGGAGAAGAAGGGGATAAGGGGACAAGGGGACAAGGGAACAATCCCTCTCTTTTATCTCCTAACTCAGCAGTGGCTCAACGCCCCACTAACAGCACTCAGCAATCATTACTGGCATTTGTTGAAGTGAAAACCCGCAGTTCAGGTAGTTGGGATGCAGGCGGAAGAAACGCAATCACCCCACAAAAGCAAGCAAAAATCTGGCGGACAGCTGGAATATTCTTAGCACAGTGCCCTGAGAAGGCAGATTATTCTTGCCGATTTGATGTTGCCATTGTCTACTGTCAAAGAATATCAAAAAATCTGACTGAGGTTACAGCAATCCAGGAAGCTCTAGCTACTTCATCAGCAGCGGGATATACGTTTGAGCTGCAAGAATACATTCTGGCAGCTTTCGACTCTTCAATTGATAATGGTTAATTGGTAATGGATAAAATATCTTGATTACCAATGACCAATAATTTTGTAGTAGCGTTACAACCAAATAGAGTCACGCCAAAGTTTCTGGACAGTAGCCTAAGCCCCGGACAAACTGTTGCCGGAACGCCTCGATTTCGTCTCTCTCTGGGCTACCATGAGAGACGATCGCAACCTGATAGCGACGCATCACGTCCACAGGGCACTGTCCCGCTTCCAAACTCCAAAGTGCCATTTGCACCCTCATTGGCGGTTCGTAGCTAATTCCTAATTCATTTAGAAAAGCCCGAAAGTCGCCATCTTCTTGGGGCGAGACTTGACCTCTGAGTTTGATCCTAACCACCCAGCCATCAATTTGATGAATTACGGTGACGAATGAAACTGGTGTCTGGGGTCTAGCGTGCAGGTGTTGAACGACCCTCAGGGTTAGACTGGCATTTGCCAGATAGTACAAGTATTCCATGTTTGTTGGTGCTTGGGATCAAAGCCAATCCTACATATATATATTCGTCAATCAGTGCCTGTTCCCGGTAGGGTAAAAGCCCCCGTTTTTAGATGGGGAGGTTTACCCAATTTTTATGTTAATTTTTCCGTGTTACTTAATAGTATCAATCTTATAGCCTAGCGACAAAACTGAGCGAAGATGCCTTAAAGTTCCTTTAGAAGGGAAAGCTCAAACCAGCTTTTTTAAGAGAGTATAAATACTAAATAAAGTAAAACCTAGTAGAAGCCAATTTGAAAGACACCTCTCACCCACAAGAAAAAAATTTGGAATTAGATTGCTCGGTAGCTGGCTATGACTACAAACTACCTTCAGAACTCATTGCCCAAAACCCAGCAGTTCCTAGAGATAGCTCACGGTTACTGGTAGTTAATTCTCCGACTACAGGTACTGAAACAGCACCCCTACACCACATTTTCCATGATTTGCCTGCACTGTTGCGCTCTGATGATTTGTTGGTTATGAACAATACAAGAGTCATTCCAGCGCGGCTTTATGGTCATAAATCCACTGGTGCGAAAATCCAGGTGTTGCTGTTGGAAGAACGGCAGTATAACTGTTGGTTAGCTTTAGTTAAGCCAGGAAAAAGCTTCAAACAGGGAGCAAAGATTATTTTTGATGTCAGGCAATTAGGGATTGGGGATTTGGAAGATTCTTACCAAGTAAAGAGTCCCCAACTCACGGCTACGGTTCTAGAAACAGACGCAGCAACTGGGGGACGTTTGTTGCAATTTGATGTGCCAGAGGGGCAGTCTTTGATGCAACTGTTAGAGGTATTTGGTGAAGTCCCGCTACCACCTTATATCACTACCTCAGAAGCTGCTGATGAGCAATATCAGACAGTTTATGCTAAACAGCCAGGAGCGATCGCAGCTCCAACGGCAGGATTACACTTTACCCCAGAATTATTACAAAAGTTGCGCGATCGCAATATCAATCAAGCTTTTGTCACCCTACACGTTGGTGTAGGCACATTTCGTCCTGTGGAAGTGGAGGATGTAACTACCCATCACATGCATGAAGAATGGATTGAAGTTCCCGCCGCTACAGTAGAGCAAATCCGCGCCACGAAAGCAGCTGGCGGTCGAATTATTGCTGTGGGAACAACGGCAGTACGCGCTTTAGAAGGGGCAGCTCAATCTGGGGATTTACAACCATTTTGCGGGAAAACAGACCTGTTTATTTATCCCGGCTATCAATGGCGGGTGGTGGATGGTTTAATTACTAATTTTCACCTGCCGCGTTCCAGCTTGCTGATGTTGGTAAGTGCGCTAATTGGCAGACAACGGTTATTGAATATATACAACGAAGCGATCGCTTTTGGATATCGCTTTTATTCATTCGGCGATGCCATGCTAATTTTGCCGTCAGCTGTGGGAGTTAAGAGACGCGATTAATCGCGTCTGTACAATTAGGAGTAGAGACGCGATTAATCGCGTCTCTACAGTTAGGAGTTAAAAGTTGGAAATTTGGAATTTTTTCTTTCGCGGTGGGTACTCTGACTTATGAGGAGCGAATAATAATTATAGGTCTGCAATCCATGTCTGAAAAATTCCTATTTTCCCAGTGGTTACATTTATTTTGCCGGGTGACACTCTGTGGCTGTTCTGCGTTTTTAGTCTTAGCTGCACCGACAATTACTAATTTTTCAGGAAGCAAGCTGCTAGCAGAAACCGCAATTTCTCAGGATCTCGAAGCAGCTAGCTTTTTCCAGCAAGGAGTGACGCGCTATAACCGCAAAGACTTACAGGGTGCGGAATATGCCTTTCGTCAAGCGTTGCAGCGAGATCCTAACCTTGGGTCAGCGCGAAATTATCTGGGTAATATATTCATGGAGCAAAATCGCCTGGATGTAGCTTTACAAGAATATTCAGAGGCGATTAAAATCAATCCTAATTCTAGCGAAGCTTATTACAATTTAGGGTTAGTGTTGCACCGACAAGGAGAAAAAGATGCAGCAATTACGGCTTATCGCCAGAGCCTAGTGATAGATTCCACAAGGGTCGCAGCGCTGTATAATCTGGGTTTAATCCTGTATGAACAAGGACAGCTTGAGGATGCGATCGCAGCATACCAAAAAGCAATTAATCTAGATAGCAGCAATGCCAACGCTTATTTTAACTTAGCGATCGCCTTGCAACAACAAGGTCAAATAGAGCCTGCGATCGCCACTTATCGCCAAGCCTTGCAGCTAGATCCTAAAAATGCCACAGCTTACAACAATATGGCAAATTTGCTAGCAAATCAAGGTCAAGCTTCTGAGGCTATTTCTGTTTATCGGCAAGCTATTCGCTTAAACCCTAAAAATGCCTCAACTTACTATAACTTGGGAGTAACTTTATATCATCAGGGCGATATCAAGAAAGCTAGTGGAGTCTTGAAACGTGCCCATAATGAATATCGTGAGCAAGGCAACATTGAACAAGCTGAAAAAATTGAGCAGCTAATGCAGCAAATTGCTCAGAAAAGTGGGCAACAGCAACCTCAAGCCAGTCAAACAGCAACTCCTTCTCAGACTCCAGGCAACACAACTAATGTAGTACAAACATCTGAGCCACAGACACCAAATCAACCAGAAACTCCAGCCAACCCTAGCAATGTCCCTGTCTCAGTTGAACCACAGTCTACTTCAACCAATCCTGAAAAATAAAAAAGTCAGAGTTAGGAATTAAAGAAGAATTCATCCGCCAGTCGTCAGAATTCAACATCAATTCTGCCGACTGGGGCTTTTATTTTACTTGATAGTTAATAACCTCTAACTCCTAACTTTCTTAAATCGGTAAACGGTTGATATCTTTGTTGCAACCAATAACTACCATTGCTGAACCACGCTCTAAACGCTTGGTGGGGTCAGGATTAATTATAAATTTCCCATCTTGGCTCACTGCTAGCAAATTTAAACCATAGCGGTTACGAAGTTGAAGCTCAGTGATTGTTTTGCCGTGAAATTCATCAGGGACAATCAACTCTACAATACTGTTATCTGGGTCTAGGTCAAACCGATCTAAAATTGCTGGTTTGGTTAGTGTACGCGCTAGGGCACAACCCGCTTCATACTCAGGAAAAACAACATGATCTGCTCCTACTCGCCGCAACAGTTTACGGTGAACTTCACTAGAAGCTTTGGCAACTACATGAGGTACACCAGCTTCTTTCACATTTAGAGTAGTTATAATACTTTCCTGAACGTAGTTACCAATCGCTATGATTACAGTATCAAATTCAAAAACTCCAGCTTCTTTGAGTGCGGCTGGTTCTGTAGAGTCTAGTTGCAAAGCATGACCAACTATTCCCTCAGTTAATGCTT
This sequence comes from Nostoc sp. NZL, assembly GCF_015714705.1. Taxonomy (NCBI): domain Bacteria; kingdom Bacillati; phylum Cyanobacteriota; class Cyanophyceae; order Nostocales; family Nostocaceae; genus Nostoc; species Nostoc sp. NZL. The sequence continues at coordinate 27,417 of NZ_WBKL01000197.1, forward strand.
CTGAAACTCGCTTTTCATCAATGTCTGTTGCCAGCACTTGATAACCAAAATTGTGCAATGTAGAACAGACAGACCTACCAAAGCGGCCTAACCCAATTACAGCAAATTGTTGGTTATCTTTACGTAAACTGCGAAAAAAACTTAATGATGACAGATTCACCGTTGTTATCCTTATTATGGCTCCCTGTATTTAGGGCAAAAAACGGTTATACCGCTTGAATTAAAAATTTTATTTTTTGCCTTCCAATGTATATTTTATCAGTTTAGTCATTAGTCAAGAATTTTTCTCCTCCCCACTCTTTAATCCCTCTTCCTAACTATCCCACGAGTAAATTTTCTTCAGGATAGTGAATTCTGGTAGGGCGTGGATCTCCGAGTACAGCAGACATCAGTAGTAAAACACCTACTCTTCCAACGTACATTGTGACAATTAAGATGAGCTTTGCTGCTGTAGAGATACTTGCTGTAATGCCTGTAGAAAGCCCTACGGTGGCGAAGGCTGATACCACTTCAAACAAAATTTGAATAAAATCTAATGTTGGATCTGTGAGGCTGATTAAAATCGTAGCTAAAATCACGGCTGCCACTGAACCCACCAACACACCCACAGCTTTTAAAATTAAAGATATTGCGATTTTGCGATCATACAATAAAACTTCTTCTTTCCCCTGGAGAATTGCTTTAGTGCAACTGGTCAAGACTCTTACAGTTGTTGTTTTCATACCTCCTCCAGTACCACCTGGACTTGCACCAAGAAACATCAGCGCAATCGTAATAAATAGACCAGCGGTGGTCATTTTGCCAATATCGATTGTGTTAAAACCAGCAGTTCTGGGAGTAACAGATTGAAACCAAGCTACTAATATCCGGTCACGTAAATTTAGAGAGCCAAATGTTTCAGGGTTTCTGATCTCTATACAGAAAAAAGCAACTAGCCCTAGTAATAATAATATCAAGGTTGTGCTGGTTGCAACTTTAAAGTCTAGAGAAAATATTTGATTGTGAGTTTTTTTGGAAATGCGATCGCGCAACCAAAGATACATTTCTAAAATTACCTGATAGCCAATTCCCCCAAAGATAATTAACATTGTGATGGTGAAGACTACTAAGAAAGATGACTGATACCCAATTAAGTTATCTTTAAACAAACTAAAACCAGCATTATTCCAAGCATTGATACTATGAAAAATTGCTAACCACATTCCTTTACTCCATCCATACTCAGGAACAAAAGCTGGCAAAAGTAAGAATACACCTGTAATTTCAAAAATTAAAGTTGTGGCAATAATTGAACGGATAACTTGGGCGCTACCACTCATTCCCGGTCGATCTAAAGCTTGTTGAATTGCTATTTTTTGCCGCATATCAAACTTACGTCCAAGAAGCAAAATCAGAAATGTAGTAGTTGTCATGTAGCCCAATCCGCCAATCTGAGCTAGTAGCGCAATAAAAAACTGTCCCCAAAAGGAAAAATAAGTACCAGGATCAACTACTGATAAACCTGTGACGCAAACTGCGGATGTCGAGGTGAATAATGCCACAATCAGGTTATTCCAGGTACCATTGCTAGTCGAAAAAGGCATCATCAACAGGATAGTACCTACAGCGATGACAGCCATAAATCCCAAACAAATTGTGCGAGCAACAGTCATAAGTAATTTAAAATTTAAAATTCAAAAACTCAATCATACTAGGCATCCCAGATGTTTCCGGGATGCAAATGACAACAAAGGCCGCTTGTTAAGGTAGAGTTGGCAAATTTTTCCAGGGAAGAGTAACCGGAGTTTATTATCCCTGCAACCAAAAGACCCTATTTTAATTAAAAACACACATGGTAGCCTATCTGTATGTTTTTTTTTAAATTCGGCTTTGTCTTAACACTGCTTTTTTCATGAGTGCAACACTTTACCAGCAAATTCAGCAATTTTACGATGCTTCCTCCGGGCTGTGGGAACAGATTTGGGGCGAACATATGCACCACGGCTATTACGGTGCCGATGGTACTCAGAAAAAAGACCGCCGTCAGGCTCAAATTGATTTAATCGAAGAACTGCTCAATTGGGCAGGGGTACAAGCAGCAGAAAATATCCTAGATGTGGGCTGTGGCATTGGCGGCAGTTCTTTATACCTGGCACAAAAGTTTAATGCTAAGGCTACAGGAATTACATTGAGTCCTGTGCAAGCGGCGAGAGCAACAGAACGTGCCTTGGAGGCTAATTTAAGTCTGAGAACACAGTTTCAAGTCGCAAATGCTCAAGCAATGCCCTTTGCTGATAATTCTTTTGATTTAGTTTGGTCGCTGGAAAGCGGTGAACACATGCCAGATAAAAATAAGTTTCTCCAGGAATGCTACCGAGTATTGAAGCCTGGTGGCAAGTTAATTATGGTGACTTGGTGTCATCGACCAACTGATGACTCCCCACTAACGGCGGATGAGGAAAAGCATTTGCAGGATATTTATCGGGTGTATTGTTTGCCTTATGTGATTTCTTTGCCAGAGTACGAAGCGATCGCACATCAACTACCATTACATAATATCCGCACTGCTGATTGGTCAACTGCTGTCGCCCCTTTTTGGAATGTGGTAATTGATTCGGCATTCACTCCCCAAGCATTTTGGGGCTTACTAAATGCTGGTTGGACTACCATCCAAGGAGCATTATCACTGGGATTAATGCGTCGCGGTTATCAGCGTGGGTTAATTCGGTTTGGCTTATTGTGCGGCAATAAGTAAGGACGCACACCTGCCCTACCACCTTCATCCACAGGTTGTAGAGGCAGATTGTCCATACTTCCTCGCTGCTGTTACTCAAAAGCTAAGTACTCAGCCTTCAAACGCTTGGATAAAAGGCAATATGTAATGTTTGATTTATTTCCATTAAGTAAATGTTGAAAATGTCGAAATTTCAAGCAAAATAAAATTACAAGTTTTAGCTAAGATTCCCGTTGCTGGCAACTCAATAAATTGTCTTTGGTGTGGTTTGGGTGGTGTTAACTCACAACTAGACTTCTTTACCTACAGACATTGCGAGGTGACAATATGGACGCTAACAGAATTTTGAATTTATATGCAGCCGGAGAACGAAATTTTAATCGGGCAAATCTGCATCAGGCAAACCTAACTGAAGCTGACTTAAGTGGTGCAAATTTGGCTGAAGCTGACTTGAGTGGTGCTGATCTCAGTCAAAGCAACTTGAGTCGATGTAATCTAAGTCGGGCAAATCTAACCGATGCAGAGTTGACTGAAGCTAACTTGAGTGGAGCCAACTTGAGTGAGGTAAACTTGATTGGTGCAGACCTGATGAGGGTCAACCTGCAAGAAACTAACCTGAGTAGAGCGGATTTGCGGAGTGCCAATTTATCTTTGGCAAACTTACTTGGTGCAAACCTCAGCGAGGCGGAAATGAGTGGAGCAGATTTGAGAGATGCCAATCTCAGAAAGGCAAATTTGATTGGTAGTAACATCAATGAGGCTGAACTCAGCGGCGCAGATTTAACAGGAGCAATTATCAATGAAGAGGAGAAAACAGAGGGAGTTTTACATATAGGGTTATCGCACAAATGGGTAACTTGGGCTGGTAGTTACATAACCCCTTAAAACACCTATTCAGTCGGAAAAAAGAGGCTAATTAAGCAGGTTTATCGCCATTGTCAAATCAAGATTTAATTGCTCCAATCTTAAGAAACCTGTTTATCGAATGACTAAAGTAACTGATGGTGTTGGTACATGGAAACACTTGTATTTACAGGCTAAGTCATAGTCCAATACCCTTGGTATTAGTAATATTTAGCCCTGAGAAATCCTTTCAACCCATGCCAGTTACTTATGGGGAGCCGCTTGCTTCGACTTTAAGAAAGTTTGCAATAGATTGGCTCTCCATCGCCTTACAGCCCTTCTCCTAAAGGAGACGCTGAACGGGCTGTCTCACGCCACTTGTTCCATAAATTTATTTTTGATTAATGATAATATCACTGGCATTGAGGCAAATAGTCTCACTTTAGAAGCGGGCGATCGCTCACCATAGATCTCAACCATAATACCATTTTCAATGGTGGTAATTTTAATGCCAATTGCTTTCTTCTTTGAGCCATTTACGCAGTAGCGATCGCTGATATTTTAATTCCCTTAAGCATTGAAGACTTAGAAGTAGTTTGGTATACTCGCTAAATTTACAACATTTAGGCTAAATCAATGTGTCTAATTGAATTGAACTGGGTATAAGGATGCGAAATAATCCACTCAAATCCTGTAAAATTAAGTTTCTCATTTTTTAATTTCTGAAATGCCACTCGAACTGCAAAACCTCACAGGCGGTTACACCTTAGTACCAATTGTTCAAGACATTAACCTCACTCTGCAAACAGGAGAATGGTTGAGTTTAGTTGGTGCTAATGGCTCAGGTAAATCTACTTTACTCAAATTGCTAAGTCGTATTCTCTCCCCACAGCAGGGAACAGTGCTACTTGATGGCAAAGCAATCCACTCTCAATCTCCAAATCTAGTTGCACAAAAATTGGCATTATTACCGCAACAACAAACGGTTCCCGTTGGCTTAACTGTGCGACAATTAGTAAGCTTAGGACGCACGCCACATCAACCTTGGTGGCAATGGGAATTAAACGCCCAAGATTGGGAGAAGGTGGAAGCTGCAATTGAAAAAACGCAATTAGAAAAATTTAGCGATCGCTTAGTCGAACAACTCTCCGGTGGTGAAAGACAACGGGCTTTTTTAGCTCTTGCGCTAGCGCAAGAGCCAAAAGTATTACTATTAGATGAACCTACAACTTTTTTAGATATCAACTATCAATTGCAGTTATTAGAACTGCTTAAAGAACTGAATCAGCAGCAGGGATTAACTATTATCACAGTTTTACACGAACTGAATTTAGCAGCACGGTATAGTTCCCGCATTGCATTATTAAAACAGGGTCATATTTGGGAAGTTGGTACACCTGAACAAGTCCTGACACCAAATGCGATCGCCCAAGTATTTGGTGTGGAATCTGTGATTATTCAAACGCCTGTCGGATTACAGGTTTGTGCCATTTCTGCTCTTTAAAATCATAGTCTCCTAAATTTTTTATAATAAAAAAACCTCCCAATAATCAGCGAGAGGAATTTTAACTAAAGCTACATAGTGTCTATCTATGCCAAGCCAGCAAAAACATTCATCTCAACACTCATCCTAAGATTTGGTTTCTTGTGTCTGTGCGTCGATAATTACGCTCCAGTCATCATTTGTCACAGCAGCTTCAAGTTGACGCTGACGTTCGGCTATACTCGCATCTATTGTTTCTGACTCTTTAGAGAGGGTTGTGTCAGCCATTGCTTTCCGCAGTTTTAGCTTTTTCTCCTCGTAGGCTTGACGTTCTGCTTCTGACATTACCGTCTTTGCAGCTTCCCCTACAGTGCTAGCCCACATTTCGCCATCAGTTGCATTACCAGATGGTGTGCTTTCGAGTTCTGCTATCCACGCATCTCGCAAATCTTCCATTTCTTGACGCTTGGGGAACTTGAATGCTTGCACACGTACAAAAGCACACTTTTGCTCACCATTTTGGCGAACATGACCGTTTAGGGAAAGCAACACATTCCGAGAATAGCCAATGTACTGCGTGCAGCGTTCTGCGTTTAATACTGCATAAACACCAGCAATTTTAGCGTTCTGAGCAGATGCACTCCAAGCCTCAAGGTTAATGATTTCAGTACCATCGTTTGCCAGTTCAGGGGTTATACTCACCTCAGTAGCGGTGTGTTCGTCGTCGGAACTATACAAAAATTCATGTAGTCCACGGTGGTTTATGGGGACATTTTGATGTTCAATTGGCGGGTTGTGCTGAGTTTCCATCGTAATTTATCTCTGAGTAATTAATTAGCGCTACGCAAATATATGCCTTTAGAATATTGAAGCTTAAATCTACTCACATCCCCAAATTCTTGCTGACAAAGCGAAAACAACTATTAGACCTTATATGAATCAATTAACACCTAAAAATTGGATATTCATCAAACAGCGGCTGACCCCTTATTTATTTTTACTACCCGCCTTAGTTCTCTTGGTGTTAACAGTCTTTTGGCCTGCACTGCAAGCGTTTTACCTCAGCTTTACCAGCTACGAAGATATTGGCCAGCCGCCACAATGGATAGGTTTTGCCAACTTCCTCAAGCTTTGGAAAGATGCAGTTTTTTGGAAAACCTTGGAAAACACTTTTTTATATCTTGTCGGTGTAGTACCAATTTTAGTAATTGCTCCCTTAGTGCTGGCAATTTTGGTAAATCAGAAACTGCGGGGGATGAATTGGTTTAGATCGGCATATTACACCCCAGTGGTAATTTCAATGGTGGTTGCGGGAATAGCTTGGAAATGGCTGTATGCAGAAAACGGATTATTGAATCAGTTGCTGAAAGCTTTGGGTATTTTTCCAGAAGGTATTCCTTGGCTAACTAGCCCAGAAAAAATTTTTGGTATTGTACCAATTTCTCTTGCCAGCGTCATGGCTGTCACCGTGTGGAAGGGGCTAGGCTACTACATGGTGATTTATTTAGCGGGGTTGCAATCAATTCCCGCTGATGTATACGAAGCTGCTGCGATCGATGGCTCTGATGGTATCAGAAAACATTGGGATATTACCATACCTTTGATGAAGCCGTATTTAGCACTAGTAGCAGTAATTTCGGCTATTTCTGCCACCAAAGTGTTTGAAGAAGTATACATCATGACCCAAGGAGGCCCACTCAGTAGCTCGAAAACGATTGTTTATTATTTATATGAGCAAGCCTTCACCAATTTGGAAATCAGCTATGCTTGCACAATTGGTTTAGTGCTATTTTTGATAATTTTAGGGTTATCGATTTTGCGATTAGTTATTAATCAGGAGGAGGGCGATAATATCACGATCTGATATTTAAACTCCACAAAATTAAGCTTGGGAAGATTTGGGGCTTGAGCAAATTGTTCAAAAGCAACCTTATAGATACTTATTTAAAACCGCGTTTGATACTCCACAACTGCACGACTATCATCGGTTAAATTAGTGGAAGCACGCACACGAAACTCATCGTTTATCCGATAATTAACACCCCATTGGAAGGGGTCATTTGTCGTCAAAATCTTGATACTGGAAACGGAAATCTTAGAAGAAATATCAACCCCAGCTTCTGCTGCCAATTCCAAGGTTGAACTGCTCCTTCCCGCTTCGGGATTCTCAGAAAGAACGGTAGGAAATATCCGCAGTTCACTTAAGCCAAAGGTATTTCCAATCTGGTTAAAAGCTGACTGAAAATTGTTGAACACAGCCGAACCTGCGATGTTAATTAGGCCCAAAGTACTGTCACCACGACCTTGGGTGTCTACAAACCCACCTCCTAAAAGCGCAACAATTTCGGTTTGACTACGTGACGGACTGCTTGTTAGTTCTAGATTTTCGTTCAGCTTGCTGGCGAGACCGTTGACAGTGGCTTCAACTCGAACACTCTCTAAAGCTGATAAACCTGTGGTATTTATCCGGCTGAAATCATTACTTTGAGTGACGTCTAATACTTTGGCAAATAGCCGAATATCTAAGTCAGGGTCGCGGGGTTGAGAGGGACTAAAAGTTGCAGTATGTTTATAGCCACGAGCAAGGTTAAATTGGGTAGTAAATAAATTCACCCCACCTTGTTCTAACCGAATAGTACCATCGGGTACGGGCTGATTGATTGAGCCGTTAACTATGAGATTACCAGTTGCACGGAAGTTGAGAATAGGGGGACGGGTAATTTGGACGTTTTTACCAAGTTCTAAATCTAGATTATTAAATCTAGCGTTCGCATTTCCCATCCCATTCCCAATTTCAGATTTACTCTGCTTATTATCTTTTGTAGGTGATACACCCAAACCACTATTTGCAGATGAAGTCGCGTCGGTAGATTCCGCCAGCAATACCTGACCATCAAATAAATTTACTTTACCGCCAATTATCGGGCTAAGGGCAGAACCAGTAATCTGCAAATTGCCGCTAGCACCTCCCAAGTAAAGCCCCTTGAGATTCAACGCCAGCTGATCAAGATTAACTGTCAGGGGATTATTGATAGTCGCGTTCTCATTGTTGAAAATGGGAATTTCTCCAGCAGCTTCTACCTTCCCACGGCTAAATCTACCCTGAAGATTTTCTACTAAGATACGGTCAAAATTAAACAGCACTCTACCTGTGACGCGTCTGACTTTACCTGGCAAAGCCTGGGCTGAAAAAGTAGCATTATTGATAGTAGCAATTCCATCTACTTCGGGTTTTTGCAACGTTCCGCGTACCTTGAGGTCTATTTCTCCTTCACCTTTCTCAAATACCACTTGATTAGTGAATGCGTTTAACAGTGCCAATCCCTCGTTTTCCAACTTCATATCTAAACTGATTTGCTCACTGTCTGGTGCTACAGAAGCAAAAGGCAATTTATAAGGGATGCTGCCAGTAATATCAACAGGTTTTGGCCCAGCAACTGCTACAGTACTACCAAAGTTTAAGCGTCCATTGGCATAGCTGAAACTTGCGATCGCTGAATCTATTTTGTTCTGATTCAATAATCCTTCTGTGATTTGCAATTCCCCTCTAGCTTGGGGATTAGCAATGCTGCCTGCTAACGCTGCTGTACCGTTAAGATTACCTGTGATTCCAACTGGCAATTTGACAAAATTATTCAGTAATTGTACCGGAAAATTATTCACTCGTAACTGGCCAGATTGTTCATCACCGCCAACGTTACCCGTAAAAGCAATCAACCTATTTTGAGATTCAAGCCGTAAAGGTCGCAAACTTAAAACACCGTTTTCAAAGTTACCTTCGGCAATCACTCTGTCAGCAGTATAATAACGATTTCGTTCTTCCTTTTTACCCCAGGCAAAGTCTTGTCCATTCAAATTAAAATCCACTGATAATCCATTGGCTGTAGCTGTATTTACAGCCACTTCCCCGTTGAAAGTCCCCTTTAAGTCTGCCAAATCTGGTATGGGAGTGGAATTAAGTCGCTGTTCTTCCTGTTCTGCTACCAAAGTTTCAATTTCAGAAAACCGTTGGATTTGGGTTAATAAGGGTTGATTTGGAGCTCCTTGGGGAGTGGTGTTTAGATCCGCTGCTGTGCCGTAGATTTCTGCTGAACCACCTGGCAAATTTTGTAAATCAAATATCTGCGCTACAGTTAGAACGTCTTGGATCTCTCCTTGGTTGACGTTCAGTTTACCTTGTAGTTGAGGACCTTTAGAACTTTGAGCAAAAGTACCGACAAGGGCGTAGCGACTTTTGCCTTTGACAAATTCGCTGCTGGTGAGTGTGCCTTTCTCATCACTGTAGCGGAATTGAGCCGCTAAACTATCGCCTTTAAGCCGACCAATTTGTGGATTAGCGATCGCTAAATTCCCTGTAGCTGCCAATGTCTGCTGATTAAACAGCAAATCCCCAGTTAATAACCCAGTTATCTTACCAGTACCCAGTCGAGTAATTGGTGGCGGAGTCAAATTCAATATTTGTAAGGGTAAATTTGCGACTTTGAGCGCCCAATCATTGCCCTGAATATTACCTGTGGCTGATGCTTGCTGCCATTTGACTAAGAAAGATTTCGGGCGATTATTGGCATCTAAATTGAAAGCTAGGCGATCGCTATTTCCCGCCAAGTTCAAATTTAACCCGCGTCCCTGTGCTGAATCGATGTTTCCAGTTAACAACGGCTCAAAAGCAATATCTTGAACAACTAAATCTCGTAAATTTATTTGCCCTACCACATTTGGCAAGGGCAGCTTGCCAGTGATTTGACCATTAAAATCTACTCTCCCCGCCACAGCAAGCTGATTAGGAAAATTAATCGGTAACTGTTTTAAGTTGTAATTCTGCGCTTGGACGTTGAGATTTAGGGCAGTAATTTCCGGTATACCTACCTTGGTTGCATTGGCTAATATGTTACCAGTCACACTTAAACCGGGAGCCGTGGCTCGCTCAATGGTAAGCCTTTCACCACTCCAAGCGATCGCAGCCGTCAGAGGTTGCTCCAAACCGGGGATACCTTGGGATAATTGCACCTGTCCAGCAGCACGCACATCAGCTAATTTGGATGAGCCTAGCGTGCCAGCTAATTGCAACTGACCGCCAAACTGACCCCGCAATTGCTGATTTAACCGATTTAATTCCACACCGGAAGCATCAACTACAGCTTGATAGCGACCATTAGCCAATTGGATATTAGAGGCTGCGATCGTTCCACCTGCAACATCCAGCCGTCCTTGACCATTGGCTTGAATAGTTTGCGGTTGGAAGGACTCCACAGAACCCGCCACGTTTGCTTGACCAGTTAAAACTCCCCGAAACTGGGGTGGTACTGCTGCCAACTGCTGCAACGGTACATTATTTGCTTGAACTTGTGCCTGATATACACCATTACCCACTTGGATATTAGAGGCTGTAATAGTTCCACCTGCAACATCGACCCGCGCCTGACCCATAGCTTGGATAGTTTGCGGTTGGAAGGACTCAACAGAACCTGCCACATTTACTTGACCAGTTAACGTCCCTCGGAACTGCGGTGGAACTGCTGCCAACTGCCGCACAGGCACATTATTCGCCTGAACTTGCGCCTGATACACACCATTAGCAAGTTGGATATTAGAAGCTGTAATAGTTCCACTCGCAACATTTACCCGCGCCTGACCATTGGCTTGAATAGTTTGCAGTTTAAAAGAATCAACAGAACCCGCGACGTTGAATTGACCAGTTAACGCTCCCTGGAACTGCTTTGGTACTGATGCCAACTGCTGCACAGGCACATTTTTAGCCTGAACTTGCGCCTGATATACACCATTACCCACTTGAATATTAGAGGCTGTAACCGTACCACCGCCAATAGCAAGGCGACCCTCACCAGTGCCACGGAGGGTTTTCAGGCTGAAATTATCTCTGTTACCTGCGATTTGGAACGTACCCGCCAATGGATTATTTAAAACTGGGGGAGACTGTTTCAATATCCGCCCCAACCGTACACCATTCGCTACAAGTTGAGCAGAGAAGCTTTGGTCTTGCAGTTGGAGATTAGAAACTGCAACTGTGCCACCACCAATTTGAACTCCTGCACCATCAGTGCGAATTGTGGCAATTTCAAATGGTGCTGTGCTTCCTGAGAGGATGAGACGACCATTGAACTGTGCCCCAGCCAAAGAGACATTTTGCAGTTGACTTTTGTCTACAAAGGGTTCTAATTTTACCCCAGAGGCAACAGCCACAGCTTGCCAACGCTCATTGGCATAACTACCAGTTGCCCGGACTGTACCACCGCTCACATTCAGAGCCACATTGCGGAAAGAGACGGTGCGATTTGGAGCGATGGCAACTTCGCCAGTTCCGGGGTAAGTTCCGTTAGGAGCTTGAAACCTTACCACAGTTTGGACATTGGTAGGAGCGCCTGTTAGTTGGGCTGTACCTGAGACATTGCCGATTTGGAAAGTGGGTGTTGTTTCATAAACTTTTGCGATCGCATCCCCTGGAACATTCTTGGCAGCAAAATTTAATTCCAGTCGCGGGGTTTTACCGAGTTGAATTGTACCAGCGCCTGTAATGTCACCACCAACTTTGGCTTTACCTTGAATATCTTTTAGGGTAAGTAAAGAGGAACTAGAACTAGTAACAAGCTCAAACTTACTACTAATACTATTAAAATCAACTTTATCAATCCGAGCAGTTTGGATCGTGGCAACTGTGCCTGAGATAATTGGCTCTTTAGTTGATCCAGTAATCTGCAAAGAAGCTTGTACTTGTCCAGCGATCGGCACAGGTAGTTTTACCTTGAGAGTCTCCTGAGCATTCGCCAAACTCACCGCATTTACACGCCCTGCCAACTTAAAGCCTGCTTGAGTGTCGATAATTCCCGTAGCCACTACGGGAATTTTGCCGTAGTTGGTAGTAATATTATCTAACTGTAATTCCGTTCCCTGGAAGCGGAGGTTTCCTTGGCTATTGCTCAACAGTTGCGGTACTTTAGGTATTTGAAGTGTTACCCCTTGCACAGCCGCACTGCCATACAATAAAGTCTGCTGTCCTGGTGTTAACCTAACTAACAAGTCGCCATTGGCTCGACCCGCCTGTAAGTTCACTGGTAACTTGATCAATCGAGTAATATCCTCAGCCAGCAAGTCTTGTCCTTGCAACTGAAAGTTGCCTGCTAGCACCTTGGAACGCGTCTCTCCCTGAATCGCAATACTGCCACCACTGTCTGCTTGACCCCCTACATCAAACCGGATCAACTGGTTGTTTGCTAAAAGTTGGGCAGAACCATTGAGTTGAGAAAATGTTACTGGAGAGGTGGGGGATGAGGCAGAGG
>NZ_WBKL01000204.1:0-24148 GCF_015714705.1 Nostoc sp. NZL
CATCCTCCCCATCCCCCTCATCCCCCCCATCTCCTCAACCCACAAGCTGGTGGACACCAACAAAAATCTTCCTTGTGACGGCGTTAGTCGTTGGTAGTGTTGGGTTAATTTCGTGGGGATTGAATAGCAGGCGAGATGTCGGTGAAGTCGAACCTACACCTACAGCCAGTCCAATTCCAACCAGTGAACAACCAACCGATCCCTTAGCGCAATATTCACCAGCCGAACGGCAACGCAAAGAAAAATTAAGCGATCGCCGTCAACAGTTGGGTATTAGTTCTAACTTCTACGTGAATTTGGTGAATCAAGTTTTTTGGGATAGAAATCCCAGTTTGCGAGGACGTACTCTCAGCAATGGCCCTGAAGATGAAGGTTTGCGGGCAGAATGGGATAAAACAGCCTCAGAATTGCTGGAAAAACTTGCACCATTGAGTTCCAATACACGACGACAGTTGGGAACCTACACAACTGCTGAACGCGATCGCTGGAAAGTGGAAGTCAACAAAATTAACGTTGGTAGCCGTTCTTTGTATGATTTAGGAGATGTGGCTTTCTTACGTGTATTCCCTGAGCAGCGGGGTAAAAATTTCCAAGATCAGCCGATTGGACAAGTTTGGTACGGATTTGTTAGCGATAAACTCAGTGCTATTCTCGCCGGTAGTGCTTTCCAGAAAATTGTCTTTGATCCGGGGGCTACTGGCAAAACAGTCAGCGGTACTCTCCAACCTGGTGGTGGTAAAGTATTCATTGCTGGACTTGCCAAAGACCAATCTCTAGACTTGAACCTACAAGCAAATTCCCAAGTTTTGTTATCAGTCTATTCACCCTCTGGCAAAATTCGATTTTTAGAAGATTCTCCTCAGCGAAGTTTGTCAACTAAATTACCAGAAAACGGATTTTACGAGTTTGTCGTGGTTTCTACAGCATCAAAACCAGTAGATTATCAACTCAGCATTACAGCAGAAAATCCGACTCCTCCCCCAACGCCAACACCAATACCAACGCCCACGGAAACACCCACGCCCACGGAAACACCTACCCCAACTCCCATCTCAACGCCCACACCGACACCAACTCCTATAGAAACCGCTACTCCCACACCGACACCAACGCAGGAGACAACGCCGCAGTAGGAAAATACGAAGGTAGAGGTACAGAGTTGCAGGGGAGTGTTACCAATCTGTTTTATTCTTAGAGCAGACAAACCACAAACAGAAATAGCGTCTTTAAAATTCGTAATTATTTAACTGGGGAATTGAACCCCACCTAAAACTTATAAAAGCCTGCGTAGGCAGGCTTTATTTAGGTAGCCCCAGACTTTAGTCTGTAGGCGCTTTCAGGTTTTGCAAAAGATTGAATGACTAATTTCAATCAACGTCTCTAACTGTTCTCTTCACTGCCTTGCCTGCATCCTCAGCTGTGCGCTGAACATTTTTACCAGCATCCTCAGCTCCACGCTGAACATTTTTTGCCAAGTCTTCGGCAGCATTTTGGGTATTACCCTTAAGATTTTCAATTCCGCGCTGAGTACCCTTAACTACGCCTTCTCGCAATTCATCAGCGGAACTGCCAACATCTTCACCCAGGTTCTTCACTCTTTCACCAAAGGGTGTACCTTGTTTGTAATTTCGACCATATTGCTCTGGGCTGTCAATTCCCTTCTGCTCAATATTTCTTTGAGCATTTTTTGCCAGCGCATCAGCTCTGTCATTAGCTGCCTTTTCATCTAATCTTCCTCTGGGTTCTACATCACTAAAGTTATTCATTCCACCAGCAGGAGAAGAGAGAGGATAATCTTTTGTAGGATCATATCGTTTGGAATAAGGTGATTGAGCGTCAGGCTGTGGGGGCTGTGTTGCTACTCCGGGAGCACCACAAGCTTGTGTCAGGAATAAAAATATTCCTGCTAAAAAAACAGTTAAAACTTTCAAGGGACGAATATTTTTCAGCCAAGTACTTACTTTTTTCATGCTTCTACTCCTTGCATTTTTGTGACTAAGTTAAACTTCAACCAAGATGGCATTTGGAATTAATTTTGCATTCCAGGCATTCAGACAAAATAAGGATTTTATCTGCCTACTGCTGGATTTTTTTGTAATTCAGGTCTTGCACTCGCTTCATCTGCCTTATTTTTCAAAAAGCCGGAAGCTTCTTCAACAGCCTCTTTTACAGTCTCAATCCGATCTTGAACCCGATCTCCAACATTTGGTTCATTCTGAATCAAACCACCGGGTTCAGGCTGACGGAAGTCTTTATCTGTGATGAGTGGCAACTCTGCTTCTTTGTTGATTCGACCTGCTGGTGTCTCAGCACCAGGATAAAGTATCTTGGATTCTCTATCTGCTGTAGCAATCAACAATTCCGAACTTGGTTGTAAGCTAGCTTGGTCGCGTCCCTGATTGGCTTTTGGGTTTGCTATTTTCGGATCGGTAGACATTCTATAGTTGGTATACTTGTCTCCACCATTCTTATAAGGATTGTTTGCTCCGCCAGCTTGTACAGCAGGATTTTGTGGATTTGCACCTTGAGCATTTGCCCCACTACAAGCAGTGCTACCTATCAACAAGAGTCCAGCTAAAAAGATAGTTAATATCTGGCGCAATCTTATTTTTTTCAAGAATACTCTCACAGCGTTCACGTAGTCCTCCTTACCAAAATCCAAAATATTAATAAGTTAAGCTTTTGCTGAATCATTGGATTGGTCAGCAAGTTATTGTGCTTGTTTTGGTTCGCTCAGTTTCGATAACCTCTATTAAGCATATGAATAATAAAATGCCCTTTACCTCTAGCGCAGGCTACATTTTAATTAGTACATAAATAATATTTTTATCTAACTCTAGAGAGATATAAAATAAAATAATATGCTTTTCGGAAAAAGAACTACATCAACCTGTTTGATACTTCCAAAGCTTTGGATAGGTAGCTGATGTACTGTAATATTTGAGGCATTCAGCCCTTGTTGCTCTAACCGTTAAATTACTAAATTCATGAAGCAATTTTTACGCTGGATAATTTTGGGCGGAACGCTGTTTTTTTTAGCGAAAGCTCTGAAGGATAATTGGATTGAAGTGACTGCTATCCGCATTGATGGGGTAGAATGGGCAATTATAGCGATCGCTACAGGCATCACTTTACTAGCACATACTTGGGCAGGCTGGATTTGGACTTGGATTCTGCAAGAGTTAAATCAACCTATATCATCTTCCCAATTCATCCAGGTTTACCTAAAAACAAACATAGCAAAGTATTTACCAGGTAATATCTGGCATCACTACGGGCGAATTGTAGCCGCCAAAAATGCCAATGTTTCTGCTGGTGCAGCCACCTTAAGCGTTTTGCTGGAACCGCTACTCATGCTAGCGGCTGCTTTAATTATCATTGTCCTATGCAGTAGCCAATTTGCGGCAGCTAACACTACCCTTGTTCTGCAAATATTACAATTGCTGAGTTTAGCTGTAATTCTTTGTGCAATTCATCCCTGGTTTTTAAACCCAGTTATTCGCTTTTTGTACAAATTGAAAGCAAAAAAGTCTGTTACCAACACTCAACCAACTGTTCCTTTCAGTCTTAAAAGCTACCCTGTACGACCTTTGTTAGGAGAATTAGGCTTTATGGGACTGCGTGGAACTGGGTTTATATTAACTATGTTCGCCCTGGGTTCGTTGAATGTGAATCAAATTCCTTTGTTATTGGGGGCTTTTAGCTGCGCTTGGTTGTTGGGATTTGTTATTCCGGGTGCGCCTGGTGGGTTAGGTGTGTTTGAAGCGACTGCATATGAACTTTTGCGCCACCACTTTCCATCTGCCCTAGTATTTAGTGCGATCGCTCTATATCGCCTCATTAGTATTGTAGCTGAAACTGCGGGTGCTGCTTTCGCTTGGTTAGATGAACGTCTTGCTAAATCATGAATCAGGCGACACTAATTTGTGTCTATCTACCTTCATCTGTGAAAAAACACGATAACCATCAAGATTCAACTGTGGATTACTGTTTTGCTCTTCTTCCATCTTAATCAAGTTATATTCTACGTTTTCTGCATAAATTGCAAATGTAATATTAAAAATTTCGATAAAATTTATTATCCCCTTGCATTCCTCTTCTGGATACTTTTCGTAAAAACGAATCAAATGAGCAATCTTAATTTCTAAATGCTTCCGAGAGTTTTTAGAAATCAAAATAATTTTTAGCAATATAATTACTAATGTTAGAGAATGACCTTGATTAAGCAATAAGATAAATAATGACGAAGGTTCTTTTCCATTTTCTATTGTCAAGCAATCAATTACTCTATTACAAGTTCTTAAAAACAATTCTTTAGTAATAATTTCTTGATTGTAATCTGCTTTCCATAAGGATAATATATCGGCAAACTGATGTCTCCAACTCTCTAATGATTCTTGTTTAACTACAGAAAAAAATAGATATTTTTCGATGTTTATTTTAAATTCTTCAAGAGTTTGATTTTGAGTTTGCTTGATAAATATATGGGCAATATTCTCATGGCTAAACATACCTCTTTTCAAGACAATTGCTTTTATTAAACGCAGAGCATGATCTCCCAACATACTGGGATTTGTGTAGCGTGTTGTACTTGAGATGGCAGATTGAGAACGAGCAATATACATTGCCAGTTCAAACTTAAATTTGTCTTTTATCTGTTTAGAGAGCTTTCTGGCAGCCTCTTGTTGCTCTTTTGAATTATTCTGGTCAACAGATTGATCAACTAATAGATAAGAAGTGTAGCGATTAGCCCAATGACCTTTAAATGATTCCTCATATTTAGCAGCAAATAATTTTAGTTCTTGGTAGTCTTTGCTGTTTATAAAATTGTCTAGCCAGCTTTTACAAATATTTATCGCTGGAAAATTATTGGTTTTTACTTTCAGGTTTTCACTAGTAAATAAATTAACTAACTCTTGGATATATTTGTCTTTCCTATTGGTTTTCCAAGTATTAATTATTATGTAGATACACCGTTTAAGAGTATTACAGAATTCCTGTTCGTTATCATCTAAAAAAATGCTGTATATTCCAGGTATAGAATAAGAATCCTGTGAATCAAGACCGTCTATAAATAAACCTTTGAATTCCCGTAAAACATCCTCTGGCGGTAATTTTTTGGCAATTTCCACGAAGAAGCTATAAACCTCATCTTGTGCAATTTGCACATTTAGCTGTCTAGAGTTAGACGTAACACAATCGGGATCTTCCTGACTAATTGATAAACTATTAGCGTTCATTCTAGTTATCAGGATAAAAAGGCTTCCTGTTCATATTATTACCAGCTTAACCTTGGTGAACAGTAGTATCAATCTATTCTTCAGAGATTCAGTAATCTTTTTACACAAATTTGATTAACTAAGACTATAAATAAAGTATTAATCACAAGTTGTTTAATTCTTTATCAAAGAGTCTAGTGAAATTACTTATAGCGGTTCTCGTTGACGTGAGGTGCAGCCGTAGGGGCACGGCATGTTGCCTATGTCATACCGCATCTAAATGGGAACCGCTATAGTTTTAACAATCAGAGCCAATACAAAACTATATGGGCGAGTTGATTTACCATTAAATACAACCCGCCCATACGTTCTATAGGAGCCTTTTGGCATTTTCAATTTTTAATGGGGGTGGAGGGACTTGAACCCACACGACCTATTACGGTCAACGGATTTTCATCCTCCCGCAGTTTTCACTGCTACCTGATGGCAATAGCCAAATCAGGTTTTGAGAATTGGACTCTCCCTTTACCCTCGACTTAACGTTAGGGTAGCTCCCGTCGGGTCTCTGCACCTTCCCTCAATTTTGGATTTTGGATTGAAGACTAATCACAAATCTAAAATCACAAATCTAAAATTTTTGGGCTTGGCTCAGGATTGCCATGTCTGTCACCAGATTTAGGTTTCCCTGAGTTTGAGAGCTTCCACTTGAGGGATTTCTCCTTCAAGGCTCAGTTATCTAAGTCCGTAGCGTCTACCATTCCGCCACACCCCCGAAGGTGTTTTGCAACTAGTATAACTAGTTATTTTTTGGAGGCAGCAAATACCTCCTCATCTATTCCACCATCAATTGTGTCTTTTGTCCAACTAGATTGAAAATATTTTTTCCAGATTGTGGAATTGTTTTCCAGAGTTGCAAGTTTTCCTTGTTTCCTCGTAATCAATCTGAATGAGTTTTCGCTCTTGTTTGACTAGAGCACTAGTTTGCTAGTGAGTTCATGATTATAGCATAATACCACCTTTTATCAGTCAATATGGATATAGACGAGAAATTCTAGGGTAGTTATGTTAAAAGCGTCATGCCTATACTTTCCTGAGTCTGGCTCTTCAGCCTATGATGGAAAACAGATGCTTAAGACTTGAAAGTTTATGATTGTCGCCCTGCTGTATCTGATTTTGGCTGGAGCTTACCTTCTGGTAATCCCGATTGCTGTCTTACTGTACCTGAAGCAGCGTTGGTATGTAGCTACCTCCATCGAGCGTACCTTTATGTACTTTTTGGTGTTCTTCTTCTTTCCGGGTTTATTGGTTCTATCGCCGTTTCTAAATTTTCGACCGCAACGGCGGCAAATTGAAGTTTAACTAGATTGGTAGGTCATAACTCTCATGCGACGGATTGACGCTATTGGAATTGGCTTAGGCGTTTTTATTGCTGGCGGCTTGGCATATGTAGGATTGCAGCTAGTCGGTTTGGATAATCAGCAAGCTGGTATATGGAGCCAAGTCTTACTAATCAGTGGGTTAGTTGGCTGGTTAGCCACTTACTTTTTCCGCGCGGTGGGACAAAAAATGACCTACCACCAACAGCGGGAACAGTATGAGCAAGACTTTCTGCAAAAGCGGTTAGATGAGCTTACTCCCGAAGAACTAGCACGAATTCAAGCCCAAATAGAACAAGAAGAGCAATCTCAGGTGTAAAGTTATCATTGGTCAGTTGTTGTTTGTCCTTTGTTTGTTACAAATGACCAACGACTAATGACCAATGACCAACGACTAATGACTAATGACTAATGACTGCGATTTCTGATTGCTTTGAAACCCTTGGGCACAATGGTGAGTGCGCTCTAATTCCCTTTATTACTGCTGGCGATCCAGATTTAGAAACAACAGCAAAAGCCTTACAGGTTCTAGATCGTAGTGGAGCCGACATTATAGAACTGGGCATACCTTATTCCGATCCTCTGGCTGATGGGCCAGTAATTCAAGCTGCTGCTACCCGCGCTCTGCAAAGGGGGACAAAATTGGAGCAGGTGCTGGAAATGTTGCAAGGGATTACTCCCAAATTGCGATCGCCGATTATTTTATTTACCTATTACAACCCAATTCTGCACCGGGGGATTGAAAAATTTCTTCAGCAAATTGCTGCTGCTGGGGTTGCAGGATTGGTAATACCTGATTTGCCCTTAGAGGAAGCAGCAGGATTGCTCCAAGCAGCTAGTGAGATGGGAATTGATGTAATCTTGTTGATCGCTCCCACCAGTTCTGCTGAACGGATAGAAGCGATCGCTCATTCTTCTCAAGGATTTATTTATTTGGTCAGCGTCACAGGGGTTACAGGGGTGCGATCGCAACTGGAAAACCGCGTGTCCGATTTACTCAAACAAATTCGTAGTGTTACTGATAAACCCATTGGTGTGGGTTTTGGCATCTCCGAAGCTGCACAAGCCCGTCAGGTAAAGGAATGGGGCGCAGATGCTGCGATCGTGGGCAGTGCTTTTGTAAAACGGTTAGCAGAAGGTACCCCAGAGCAGGGACTAAATGCGATCGCTGAATTTTGCCAAAGTCTCAAGGCTGCCATCAAGACCAACAACAGCAGCACAAATACTCCTCTTGATTAGAGGGGTAAATGTAGATTAAAAAAGTATAACAGTGTAGTTTTTCTATCCTTGCTTGGTAGACAATTTGACCTTTATGGTCTTGAATATTAACATCAGATATCAAGATGTAAAAAAACTAGCTGATATAGTCGCTTATAGTTTGAGTATTATGTGAAATCAAGTAGGCATAATTTATGAGTGTGAGTGTGAGAGTAAGTCAGTCACAAATGATTATAGTTACGTCGCAATTGAGGAGCACAGGCGATGAGTGAGAGTATGGCGTTTATCGGCGGGGTTGCCGTAGCTGGGCTGGCGGCTCTCGTATTGCTCAAAGGAACAAATACCCCTCTACAGCCTAACTTTGCTGTTGCTCCGCAAATGCCAGGGACTGTAGTAGCGCCGGGAATGCAGCCACAAATGTATCCCTATGGCCCTTATGGGCAACCAATGTATCCCAATCCTAATCAGCCGCCAGTTGCTCCCAATACTGACCAGCGTCTGGAAATGGAGAAGCTGAACACGCAGATGCAGTTGGAGCGTTTAAAAAACGACAATGAACAGCTGAAGTTGCAAAATCAGCAACTCCAAGGCCAAGTTCAAAATTTCAATACTCAGCAGCAATGGCAACAAGCCCAGCAGTATAACCAACAAAAATCAGCAGCACTCCAGCCGCAAAATCCTTCTTGGTGGTCTTCACCCATGCTTTGGGCTGTGGGAGGCGCAACTCTTACTATTGGTGGTGGTGTTGTAGTCGCTGGTGTATTGGCTTTATTCTCACCACGGCAGCGTCCAGCGCGTACTGTACAAGTGATTCACCCCTACCAAGGAAATACGCCGCCCTTGGTTCCAGTCCGTCGTGCTGAGTTTTTGCCTGCTTCGCGGATGGAAGCAAGACGAGTTGAAGCCCAAGAGTACGACGAAATGCACTAATAGGGAAAATCAAATCAGAGATAAAAACCTATTTAAAATCTTGTTTCCAGGTTCTAACTGGAAATTTTTTTTGGGCTGCTGCTGTGAATTTAAGAGGCGGCAGTCCTCATTGTAGGCATTACCAGCCACAGGCTGGTAACGAGGTAAGCAGTGTTTAAAAGCCACTTTCTGGAGTTTCTGTAGCATTAGGACTCTCTGTAGTAGCAGGTTGGTTAGTATCGGGAAGTTCTTCTTGGGTAGTCTTTTGATTACCTTGATTTTCTAGTTTAGGTAGTGCCTGTTTTGCCAGATTTTCGGCTGCTTGTTTAAATAATGGTTCTATCTTGTTTCGCCAGTATTTAGTATTAGGCAATTTTTCTGGATGGTTTCTATAATCTAAAACTTTATCCCATTTCCCATCATCTATTGCTTTGTTGATCTCATTAGATAACGCCTCCGCCTTAGCCCAATCTTCCTGCCACTGGGCAATCATTTTGCCTGTCTCTTGAATACCAGAAGCAGCATTTGCCGGAATCGATCTTAAAAGTGCGATCGCTCCAACTATATCTCCTGATTCATACTTCTGTCTTGCTTGTTCTATAATATTGGCACTGTTATCACTAGGCTGCGATCGTTCTGTTTTCCCAGCGTCGGAAGTTGAACCATTTGGCTTTTCTGGTAATGGAGTTACTACATCCCTAGATTTTGGTTTTGGCTTAGGAGTTGGTCGAGTAGCAATTAAGCTACTATCATTTACTGTATTGATTGCAATGCCTTTGTCGCGCAGGCAAGATACCCATTCATCTTTATTGGCTATCACAGCCGGGTGTGCCCAAGCCAAACTACCAGATTTAAGTTTAATCTCTACCCAACCTGCTTTTGTCCGTTTGCCAGTCACCTCAAATTTGGTATTATCACCAACTGTTCGCACAATATTATCAGAATTAATCGAACTAGGTTCAGAACGAATATTAGAATTTCCGACTACAACAGCGGAGCATTTATTTGCTAAGGCAGTATCGTTACCTGTAAGATTAAAGGCTAAATTTTTCACATTTGGATATATATTTGCTACCAAGGCAGCTGCACCACCCGCCAATAAGATGCCAATTAATATCGGCCATGGGTCGGATTTACTAGAGTCTTTACGCGCAGGTTTAGCGGGGACAGGATTTGCTGGTGCAACTGCAACAGTTTGCAGCCGAGATACTTGAGGTCGGGATTTGGCAGATTCTTGAGGCGTGGAAAATGCAGGTACAGGATTAATCGCGTCTTTACATGCTTGCAGTGCTTCCGTGGCATTTTGGTAGCGGTCTTTGAAGTGATAACGTACCATCTTGGACAACACTGCCGCCAGTCGATAGTTCACGGTTACTGATTGCTGCCAGATGATTTCGCCCGTGTCCGGGTCTTCTTGCAATTCTGTTGCCTGTAATCCTGTTAATGCTTGAATGGCAATGATGCCGAGGGAATAGATATCACTGTTGGGGCGGGGTTTACCTTGCCCTTGTTCTGTAGGCATGTAGCCAGGAGTGCCAATAACCACTGTGGCAGAGGGTTGTGCGCCCACTGTTACCAGTTGTGTACGTAACTGCTTTACTGCCCCAAAGTCTACTAAAACCAACTTATTATCTGAGGCGCGACGGATGATATTATCCGGTTTGATGTCGCGGTGAATCACGCCTTGGCGATGGACAAATTCGAGAATTTCCAGAACTTCCTGTAACAGTTGAATTACTTGCCTTTCACTCCAGCGCTTACCAGCTATAAGTTCCTCAGCTAGGGTATGTCCTTCAATATATTCTTGTACTAAATAAAATTCTTGGTTTTCGTCAAAGTACGCTAGCAGCCTGGGTATTTGGTCATGGTTGCCTAGTTTTTCTAAAGTTTCGGCTTCGCTGTTGAACAGGCGTTTAGCAGTATCAAAAACTCTGGGGTCAGTTCCGGGTTTAAGGTGCTTGACAACGCAAATGGGATTACCGGGCCGCCTAGTATCTTGGGCAATGTAGGTTTGACCAAATCCTCCCATTGCGAGGACTCGAATTACTTGGTAACGATGGTCTAGTAGCTTGCCTATCATGTTCACTCCCCAGAGTTATTACCTAATTTTCCAGCTGGTAATAAATATCTCCAAATTTTCTTCAATGAAATCCGCTATCTTGAGAAAAGATTTAGATTAAAAACGCAGCTTTTTAATAAACGCAGACTGTTTATTTTTCTTTTAGTGCCCCTGTTTACTACCAATGCCACCTAAAATAACAAACTCAGTTGCATGGCAGCAGGCTGAAATCCTCATGCAACCTGCTTTCATTCGCGTTATCGACAATATCCGCAAGTCCCTTGATGAATCTTCCTGGACGGGAACTTACCACGATGTCCTGATTTGGCCGCCTAGCACCACTGATGAAATCAAAGCATTGGTGACTGAGTTGTTGCAAGGAATGGAAACTGCAACCCCCCAAGAAGCAGATGAAATCAGAGAAACTCTTGCTCGTTTGCCAATGCCCCATCCAGGATATCATCTACGTTTGCAGCGTCAACAGCAAGAAGCTAGTATCGATTTATGGGAATTGTGTTATCAAGTGTGTTTTCTTGAATACACCCCAGAGAAGGAAGTTGCTGTTATTGATACTAGTTTAATTGATGAAGTGGGTGAAGTGGATTGGCTGCATTTGGATGCTAAGGCAAAGGAGTTAGTTGAGCAGGCGTTTGCCAGTTTACCAGAGAGTTGAAGCCCTGAGAATAGAATTATGGGTCTATACAAACTAAACCCACCTGAAGGGTAAGAAATTTAAGCTGAAGCAACTCTTTAGTTAGCTTCTACGAAAAAGTAACAGATAAATTGAGGAATAGATGTATCAATCATGTTAAACCTGATATTCACTGGTTGTATCAAAATAAAACCCTTGGTGGTTTCAACAGCCTTTTTCCTGGCTGTACAAACTGCTGTCAATGCTGAACAACCCCTTCCTAGTTTGACTCCAGCACAAGCTCAACATTTATCCCGTGACTTAATTCCATATAATTCTCAAGACTTTTTTAGGCAAGGAAAAAATTCGATTGAGAGAGAAATTCAAATTCTTAGGCAAAGGCAAGTGCGCCCAATTAAACCTGTTCTTAAGATTGATTCAGTACCGCAGAAAAAAAGACCACATACCCAACAGAAACCCTAACATCTTATTCTAAGTAAGAATCACCATACTTTTATGACACCTTAGATCGCTAATTCTTGAGCTATAGCACCTAAGCTACACTCTCAGGCATCAGAACCACTATACTCTGGTTCCTATCAACAGAGTTTTTGTGCTTTCAATAAACTTTGCAACACAAATTTACAATCTTAATCGTCTAGCAAACTCATCAACGCTTGGATTTCAACGTCTTGCGGCTCTGATAATTGAGACTGTAACTTTAATAATTCTTGCTGTAATGCTTCCGCTACATGAAGCATGTTAGATTCTTGTGCAATTTTTAGCTGATTTTCTTTAATTTTGATTTGTTTAAGCAAGTTGTTTTCAACATGATTTGAATTGTAATGTTGAGCAATCATAGCTTTATATTTATTATCAATCTATGGAATGCAATTAAATTTACTACCTATGTAGTATTCCACACTTTTAGCATTTTTTAAATATCTGATGATTTAATCTTCATTTAGGGTAATTTTTAGATAATATACATAGGGTTTAAGCATGATTACCGCAAAAACTTAGACTCAAAGCGGTGAAGTACCCAAAGGGAGAGGCTAGCGCCTTCGCAAAGCGTCTCATAGATAAGGGGATTTTCCCCATGAGCGATCGCTGTTAGTGTAGCTTTAGGGAATCAGATGCTCCTGCGTCGCTCTAAGCGTTGGCGCAGCCTCTCGTAGAGAAGCCATGCCGTTGGCGGAGCCTCTCGTAGAGAAGGCTTTACGCTGCGCTATCGAACGTCACCCAGAGGGCTTTCCGCAGGCTACCACAGAGACATAGAGAACATGGTGAAATAAAAGTTTGAGTTTTTGCGTAAGTCCTCACACATTAACTTGTCTGTTACTTCACCGAGCCTTGTAGATATTTTAAACAATTTTTTGTGGATAGTATGAACTTAAAGTCAATAAAAAAAGACATTTTTACCTTTGTAAAAATTATATCTACAGTGCTTATAACAAGTGCAATTGGATTGGAATCGTGGAATATTTATGCAGTAATAAATAATACTTATTTACCAAGCAGCCTGAATCCCATTTTTTGGATTGAGCGTTTTGCTATGGCGAGCCATTTTATCGAAGGGATTATAGCGGCTTTTTATGCACCTTCAAGACAAAGGATGCCAATAAAATATGCTACTTATACTTTTTTTGTAGGCACAATTGGGTTATTAGAACTATTTGAGCGAGAGAATGATTATTGAAGTTTCCACGCCTTGAAGGTATGAGATTTTTTGATTAGGTAGCTTGGTAGGGTGCTTAATACACCTTACTTAAGAAAGTTGTCGGGTATTTTAAATGCAGCCTACTAAGCAAAAGTCAGTTTTGGGGTTTACGAATGTGGGCTACTGTTAAGCTCATCCCACCCCTAAAAGGGGATGGGCTTTCACGTTGACGGTTGACGGTTAACAGTCATCAGTCAACAGTTAACGGCGACGAGGCGGCTATCCCGGCCACCCCAAAAAGCAAGTGGGCTTCCCGCCGCCTTGGTGAATCTGACAGCCAGAAGGGAGTATAGTTTGTATAGTTAGCTTTTTGCTGAAATTTTGGTTTGACACCAAGGGATTAAAAAATGTCTACAGAGACTCAACTAGTTGCTTACGTTCAAGAAAGTGAATTTGATACTGTTTTAACTGAAAGTGAAGAGAAAGTCGTTGTTGTCGATTTTACTGCTACTTGGTGTGGGCCTTGCCGCTTGGTCAGTCCGTTAATGGATCAACTTGCCCAGGAATACAAAGGTCGCGCCAAAGTTGTTAAGGTAGATGTTGACAGCAACAAGCCAATTTTCAAGAAATTTGGTCTTCGCAGTATTCCAGCAGTTTTAATTTTCAAAGATGGTAATTTAGAAGAAACCATCGTCGGTGTTTCTCCTTACGAAGACTTCAGCAACGCTGTTCTGAAGCTTCTTTAGTTAATTCGTAATTCGTAATTCGTAATTCGTAATTCGTAATTAAAAAGGGTTTTATATCAAGTCCGGCTAATCATATATCATTAAAATTTTCTGGAGTCAATCATAATGATAAGTGTTCAACTGAACATGATATGATTCCCCTGCCTAATGATGGCAGTCGCGTTATTATGAATTATGAATTTTTTAACCCTTCTATTTTCGCCTATAGTGTGCTTGGAGTAAGCCACTGGAATATTGTTTTGAGTTAATCAGCTCCAACTTTTGTTCAGGGCTAGACGGTGGGAAAAGTTGTATACCGCTACCTAAGATAATTGGAATAGTTGAAATAATATATTCGTCAATCAAGCTGTGCTGAAGAAACGAATTGATTAATGCTCCGCCACCAACGAGCCAGATGTTTGCAAAACCTTGAGCCTCTATATTTGCTAAGACCTGCTTCACTGTGTCAGAAACAAACACAACGTCCTCGCGGTCAGATTGGAGATGGCGTTGGGTGAAAACGAAGGATTTCTTCCCCGGATAAGGCCATTGATCAAAACTAAGCCCTACTTCATATGTCTTGCTGCCCAAGACGATAGCATCAATCGATTCGTAGAAAGCAGTGTAACCGTAGTCTTCCCCTTCTATGTCAAAGATTGATAGCCAATCAATTCCTCCATCGCTGCGAGCAATGTAGCCATCCAAACTAGCTGCAATGTAGAGTGTAACTTTCGTCATGATGTTGCTGAATGTGGTAGTTTTCACTCAATTGGTATAAGCGATGCCTGCGGCAATGCAAAGCGCGATCGCAGGCTTATTCCTTCTAGAGCATTTTAGCTTCTGATGGTTCTGAACCATATTTTGATTGAACACATCAATCACGTTTTTTGATTCTGCGATTTAAAGCGACCTGCAATAAATTCGCGCTTAGATAAATGCTTTGTACTGCGTTTGGTAACTCGCTCTCGCCACATCTGGAAACTAGATTCTTTCATTTCGCGCCTCATTAAGGCAATTACCTGTTTTTCCAGCAACCCAAACTGAGCCTCAATGGCATCAAAAGATGTTCTATCTTCCCATGCCATTTCAATGATGCGATCGACGGTTTGTGAATCGAGGTTAGGTAACTTCATTTCTTTGCTGGCAATTGATAAATTAGAGCTATATACATTTTACTTTTCGTTTTGAAGAACCATTGTGTCTGCTGCACCCAGTTGCAGGGCATAGAGGTTCGCATATACGCCCTGCTGATTGATCAGTTCGGCGTGAGTACCCTGCTCGACAATTTCTCCCTGCTGAATTACTAATACCTGATCTGCCTGAGTAACTGTACTGAGACGGTGGGCAATTACGAAGCTGGTACGACCTTGTAGCAAGCGAGCGATCGCAGTTTGTACTAGCGCTTCTGTACGCGTGTCAATGCTGCTGGTGGCTTCATCGAGAATCAGAATTCGGGGGTTAATCAACACCGCACGGGCAATACTAATTAGTTGTCGCTGTCCCTGGCTCAAGGGCGCTCCTCGTTCACCCAATTGAGTTGTATAACCCTGTGGCAGTGAGGTAATAAACTCATGCACATTTGCCAACTGTGCAGCCTCTTCGATATCAGCTTGGGTAGCATGGGCAGCGCCAAAGGCTATGTTTTCGGCAACAGTGCCAGTGAACAGAATATTGTCTTGCAGGACGATGCCAATTTGTCGACGCAGACTTGCTTGAGTAACGCTACGTACATCAATATCATCAATTTTCACTGCACCGCCAGATACATCATAAAAGCGCAAAATCAAGTTAATAATTGTACTTTTTCCCGAACCGGTCGGCCCTACTAATGCAACCATCTGCCCTGGATAAGCGTGCAAATTCACCCCTTTGAGAACCAATTGATCTGGGTTGTAGCCAAACTTAACATTCTCAAATGTCACCTCCCCCTGAATGGGCGGCATTTCTGTCGCATCGGGTGCGTCTTGGAGTTGTGACGGTTCATCTAGCAATAGAAAGATTCGCTCTAATCCAGCGAAGGCAGATTGAGCTTGGGTGTAAAACTGGCTGAGAATTTGAATCGGCCGGAAGAACTGCTGTACGTAAAGTAAAAAGGATGTCACCACACCCACTGTTGCAGCTCCGGTGACCGCAAGATAACCACCATAGGCCAGCACGCCTGCTGTTGCGAGTGTGTTGAGAAAATCGATGGAGGGCAAAAAGGCAGAAGTAATTGCCACAGCCTCGACGTTGGCATCACGATTCGCAGCATTGAGAGTGTCAAATTCTTCAATATTCATCTGTACACGATTAAATGCCTGTGCTTCTCGGACGCTGCCAATATCTTCTTCTAACTTGGCGGAAAGCTCCCCAATGGTTTGTCGGGTGACACGAAATCTAGCTCTTGCCCAACGTGCAAACAAGCTTGTGGTAAAAATCATCAGTGGCACAACCAGATTGCTCAACAAACCGAGTTGCAGGTTGATTGAGAGCATCGCAATGATGATGCCTATCAAACTGAAAGTGTTGCCCAGCATTTGCGCGATCGTTAGACCAAATGCCTGATTTACTGTATTGACATCATTCAGCAGGCGGCTCATTAAATCGCCCGCTTCGCTGCGATCAAAAAAGCTGAGGGGCAAACTTTGGATTTTAATGAAAATGTCTTGTCTCAGTTGAGCCAGCAATCGCTGCATAATCCAGCCGACTCGAATAATTTGACCTCGGATTGCTAAAACGCCAAGTCCGTAGTTTAGTGCTAGTAACCCTAATAACAGTAGCAGTCCTTGCAAATTCCCTTGTGCAATCAGACGATCAATCGACCAACCGAGGAAAAACGGCCCAATTGCCTGGGTGACAGCACCAATAAATACTAATGTCAGGGCGATGGGAATTTCTTTGCGATAGAGTCGCAGATATTGCAAAAAGCGTCGCAGGGTGGAAATTTGCTGACTCGCCTGCTCAGATGCAACAATGGGAACTGTGCTTCTCATTTTTTCTCCTTCGGCTTTACTTGAGATTCCAAAATCACACCGTAGAGCGGGCTGGTTTGCATCAATTCCTCGTGGGTGCCTTGTGCCACCAATCGTCCTTTATCCATGAGAAAAATGCGATCGGCATTCTTTACAGTGCTAATGCGTTGAGCTACTACAAAAGTTGTACAAGCTTTTTGGCGCATTAAGCCATCTAGTTCAGCTTGAATCTGGGCAGCTGTTTGGGCATCTACAGCCGAGGTACTATCGTCCAAAATTAGAATACTGTAATCGGTCAGTAAGGTACGAGCGATCGCAATTCGTTGTTTTTGCCCACCAGATAAGCCCACACCTCGTTCACCTACAATCGTCTCGTAGCCATCGGGTAAACCGATAATAAAATCGTGCATTTGGGCAGTTTTTGCAACCTGAATCACCTCATCTAGAGTTGCATCGGGTTTGGCGTAGGCAATATTTTCGCGGATTGTGCCAGAAAAGAGGGTGGTTTCCTGAAATACAATACCAATCCGCGATCTGAGGCTTTTGAGGGTGAAACCTTTGACATCTCGTCCGTCAATGCGAACTGCTCCCCCTGTGACATCGTAAAAGCGGGGAAGCAAGTTCATAATTGTGCTTTTCCCGGAACCAGTCATCCCTAAAACGGCGATTAGCTCTTTGGGCTTTGTTTCAAAGGAAACTTCTTTGAGAGTTTCGGTGCTGGCTCCTGGATAGCGAAAGGAAACATTTTCAAAGGTGATTCTACCAACACAGGTTTCAAATGGGACAGCACCAGGGCAATCACGAATTTCTACCTCCGCATCTACAACTTCGTAGACACGTTCGGCGGAAGCAGCTGATTGAGCGATCGCGGGTGCAGCAAATCCGATTAACAAAATTGGCTGGAGAATCAAGGCTAGGTAGGAGTTAAACGCCACCAGTTCGCCAATGGAGAACCGATTTCCAATCACTTGCGCTCCCCCGTAGCCGAAAACTGCCAGTGTTACCAAGTTACTCACCAAAAAGATAAACGGGAAGGTATTATGGATGGCGCTAATGGTCTTCATGTTTGCCCTGACTAGACCATCATTTAGGGTCGTGTAACGCGACCTTTCGGTTGATTCCCGTACAAACGCTTTCACCACCCGTATTCCTAGTAAGTTCTCTTGCAATACAGCATTGAGGTCGCTTAGTTGCTCTTGTACTTGCCGAAAAAGTTTGTTATTCCGAGTGACGAATTGTGCCATCAACCATGCAGCAATGGGCACTGATGTTAGGGTAATCAGTGCTAGTTCCCAGTTCATCACCAGCAAAATTACCGAAATACTCACCAATGTTACAAGTGAACCAATGACCTGAATTAAGCTAGTGCCAACAAAGGTACGGATCTGCTCTATGTCGCTGGTGACACGGGTTAACAGTTGGGAAGTCTGCGCTTGGTCATGATAACTGAAACTGAGATTTTGAATTTTGCTGAAAATTTTGTTTCGCAAGTCATAGGCCACACCTTGAGACACTGCTTCTGCTAGATAGCTTTGTCCAAAGTTAAATACACCACGAGCGATCGCAGCGAGTACCATCCAGGCGGCGCTGTATAGCACAATTTGTAAGTTTTCTTTGATGATGCCCTGATCAATTCCCCACCGAAATAGTTGTGGGGTAACTGCGTTTGCGATCGTCAACAACAACAAGCTGACTAATGCTCCCAGCGAAGTCCATCGGTAAGTGCTTAAACTCTTAAGCACGCGCTGGATTGACTGTATCGACGAAGTTTCCTGGAGTTCTGGTTGCTGAACCACTGGAATTTACCCCTGTATCTTTGGAAAATTATCTCGCACTTTGATTGTAAAAAACCAATTGGTCAGTTGAGAGTGCTCTATATCTCTGTTAAGCTCATCCCATCCCTAAAAGGGGAGAAAGACTGATGACTGTTAACTGTTAACCGTCATAAGTCAACATTTAACGGCGGCGGAGCGGCTATCCCGGATACCCCAAAAAGCAAGTGGGCTTCCCGCCGCCTTGGTGAAAACTCCGATTTTTGAGACAACAGTATGGGAAAATACCTATTTGGCAAGCATTGCGGCTAATCCATTTAAATATTGAAGAAAACCAAAGAACAAGAATAATGGCTCCAAATTTTCATAGCAATTCCCAACTTCCCTCGGATATGTCAACTGCTATCAATTGCACAGCAAAGCCAAGTTCTGAGTTCTACTCTATTTTTTCTGAAGAAGAAGTTTTAGGGATAATTCATGCATTAGAAGTCAGGCGAGAAATACCTCTAAAGTATTCTTATAAAGGTAGAGGTGCAAAAATCTGGGACGATTTTTATCTAAAATACATTATTCCTACATGGTATCGAACATCGAATGTAGAAATTGACCTTTTAAAGGACAACTTTAAATACTTGAATGACAATATTCAAAGTGGTAAAAAAGTAAATATTGTAGACGTTGGTGCAGGAAATTCATATCCAGTTAAAAATTTTATTCAAAAACTTAATAAATTGGGAAAGGTTAATAAATATCTTGCTTTAGATATTAGCGAGGAATTGCTTCATTTATCTAGAAATAATTTTACAAAATGGTTTCCTCTTGTCGAGTTCATCAGCTCCACAATTGACATAGAAAATAGTTGTGTACCCAAAGAATTATTCCAAAATGAAACTGGTATTGAAATTGACGAAACAGCAAAAATCTTTTTCCACTTAGGTGTTACCATCGGTAATCATCAAAATAGAGATAAGGTACTAAAAAACTTTAGAGATAGCATGGGAAAAAATGATTTTCTGGTGTTCACCAATGAAACTGGTTCTAACTCTAAATGGGATGGAAACGTCAGAGGTGGCTGCAAGTATCACGTAGAAGAAATATATGGATGGGTTAAAAGCAAGATTGGGATTAAGTCTGAAGATTGTGAATTGGTGAGAAAGTATGATTTAAAAACAGATAGTATAGTTGCTAATATGAAACTTCTTCATAATTACACTATAAACTTCAGTCGGATGGGGATAGATAAGAATATTGAAATCTCTGAAGGTGAAGAAATTACTATTTGGCGACATCATAAGTATGAAATCCCTAAACTTTTGCAAGAACTAGAACGTTCTGGACTGCAACTTCTTCACTATAGTACTGACAAATACAAATCACATATTATGGTGATTTGTAAGGTTGCCAGTAACTAACCTTTGCAATTAGACTTCCTCTGTCATCTGCAAATTAGTGAACCTAAAGCACATTGGTTATAACTTACATACGATGATGGCAGCCAATAAAATTTTCTAGGTCTTTTAGCGAAAACTTTTCTTGTCTGAATCTAAAATGGTGTCAAATATTTCTGATGATGCTTAAAAATCAGTTTCACTGAGCTTGTGTATCAACTAAATGTACATCAAACGCGGTCTAGGCTGAGGAACTGGACGCCCTAAATCCTTAGCCGTTTCTATCCATTCCTGCATAACTAATTCTACATTATGCAGGGCTTCTTGATAAGTATCACCGTCAGCAGCACAGCCAGGTAATTCTGGTACTTCAGCAATAAAGGCTTGATCTAATTCACTCCAGTAGAGAATAATTTCATAGCGAAACATCATTTTTACTTCCTAGCTTATACTTGAGAATTACTGCACGAATTTGTTTAATTTGATAGCTTTTGGCTTTTCCCTTCTTATGTTGCAGATTCAATATTTCCTCAACATCGGCTTTGATAAAAATACGATGATCGCCACGAATCCGTTCATCAAAGCCTAGTGTATATAAGAGTTGCCACAGTTGGGCGAAAGGGATGTCTGTATCAGAAGTCCCAGAGAGGATCTTTTCTAAGAGTTTGTCTTGCTGACTCACGTTTTTATGGCTGTCTTAATGCTTCTATAGTCTCATATTTATTTAAAATCAGGGTATACAGGAGCAAAAAGAGAGATGTGTTACTGAGTCAAAGCACCAAACGTAGACGCATAGCGGCTTGTCGTTAGACATCGCTTCTTTGTAAAATCAAAAAATGCATCTGTGTATATTTGACTTAAAGCACAGCTGTGCGCCCCTACGAGAATATATGTTCATCTGTGGTTAATGATTTTTTCTGTACCTTATCTGTGCGGTAACTACTATATGTCTAATTTTGAACCTCGGATTGACGTGAAGTCACGCGATTCCTGCTTCAACGATCTCTGCCTGAATTACTTCAGGACTTACAAGTTCTCCACAGGCGTATATAGCATCCGGCGCACCGACGGCTGCTGTCAAAATTCTCAACCCTTCACTCAGAATATTTAAACTTGCGTTTACGTCTCTCAGGTTGTGAATACCACAACTAGGACAAAACCATTCACGCAGCTTTAAATCTTTAACTAATGGGTTAACAAAACCACAACAGTTACAAGTCTGAGATGAGGGGTAAAACGTCCCAACTCTCTGCACAATTCTGTCATGCCACAAAGCTTTATATTCGAGCATGGCAACGAACTTAGACCAACTAGCGTCTGAAATACTCAGTGCTAGTTTATGATTCTTTACCATGTTGGCAACTCGCAAATCCTGTCTACGACACGCTCCGCGAACGACACAGATAATGCTATTTTCCTTGATTAGACGAGTTGATAGTTTGTGCAGAAAGTCATCTCTCAAATTTGTAATCCGTTCATAAGTACGAGCCAGCTTGATTTTCGCTTTGACTCGGTTGCTACTACCTTTTGCACTACGGGATAGTTTTTTATGAGCTTTACGTAACTTCCTTTTTTGAGTTCTGTAATATTTGGGATTATCTACAACTTCACCCAACGGGAAAGCCAGTCCCTCAATGTTTGGACAACAAGACCCTTTCTCTGGCTCACCATTGCTTGTAACAAGATAAGATTTAATTCCCAAGTCTAAACCAATATTTTGAGCAACTTGAGGGTATTTTTCTATCTCAGTTTCACACAGAATACTAGCAATATATTTACCTGATGAAGTGCGAGTTATGGTAACGTTTACAAGCTTTCCGGTAAGTAAGAGTGATTTGTGGAATTTTATCCACCCTAACTTTGGAAGCTTTAAACGATTCTCTATTACCTGAATATTACCGTTGGTCAGGTTAGTTTTGTAAGACTGCTTACACCCATGCTTCTTTTTAAATTTAGGAAAACCTACACCCTTCTTCTCTTTGATCTTCTTTAAGTCAGCAAAAAAGTTTTTGTATGCTGTCTCTAAATTCTTGAGTGAATTCTGTAAGGCAAACTTATCTACTTCCTTCAACCATTCAATTTCTTTCTTGAGTATAGTTAGCTGTTGACTACAAGCGTTGTAGTTTAAGTTTTTTCCCTTACTTGCATATAACTCTTTCTTCAGCGCCAAAAAGCGATTGTACACATATCTGGCACAACCAATTGTCTTATTGATTAAGACTTCTTGATTGTGTGTGGGTATGAGAGTAACTTTAAATGCTTTTTGGATGGATGACAATTTCTTGAATTTGCTGAATACCTCTCAATTTTAACACAAAGTCATACTTAATATAGAGCGCCTAACTCATGACTGGAAGTCACGAGTGTGCGGCTTGAAGACATCAAAAAGTACTACAGCAAGGCTAAAGCCTGACTCCTGAGGAACAAAAAATTAGAAGATAGTAAACTTGCACAACCAATGAGGGTTTACTCAAATTTACAAGTGATATAGGCAACTACAGAGGGCAAACTGTTTAGATTGCTCATATCATAGGCTGAGGTATAAATCCATCTCAGTTAACGTTGAATATTGAGTAAGAAATATTACACAAATATGAAGAACCAAATTTTAGCCATAGCTGCCTTTTTAACCACGATTAGTTTGACAACAAGCGTACAAGCAGCAAATTCTGAACACGTTAGACAGTTATTGGCTACCAAACAATGTCAAAACTGTGATTTGACTAGTGCAGGTTTAGTGATGGCTGACTTATCTGGAGCCAATTTGAGCGGTGCTAATCTCACAGGTGCTAACCTCAGCCGGGCAAACTTGAGCGGTGCAGATTTGCGGGGTGCAAACTTGAGTGGTGCTAGTTTATTTGGTGTTAACCTCAGCCAAGCTAAATTTAGTGGGGCAAATTTGGCGGGTGCTGATTTGAGAAATGCCTATTTAGCAAATGCAGAACTGGCTGGTGCTTACTTGAATGGGACTAACTTCCAAGGTGCAGTTGGTATACCATCACAAATTGCTTCACCAGAAGAATTTTATACTTTGGGTGTAGCAGAAGCACAAAAAGGCAACCAACAGCAAGCAATTAATTATTTTAATCAAGCGATCGCTATTAAACCAGAATATGCGGGTGCTTATTTAGCACGTGGTGTTGCTCGTTACCAAGTATTAGATAGACAAGGTGCATTCCAAGATGCCCAAGTTGCTGAAAAATTGTTTACATCCCAAAACAACAGCCTTGGAACGCAAACAGCCCAAGCTTTTATTAAAGAACTGCAAACGCCCGTAAATGAGAAGGTAAGCGCTGGCAGCCCCAGTTTTGTTGACTTTTTAGGAAGTCTAGGCTCAGTTTTGCTCCAGTTCTTCCCTTTTTAAGAGTTTCCTTTTTGAGGAAGAGAGTTGAAAGAACAAAGGGATAATAGCAAATGACAAATGACAAATAACAAATGACTTTATCTCAGGAATTATGGGCTGCAAATCAAGACTTAGCCCAAGCTTGCCTAGAGCATCCTTTCGTTCAAGGCATTGGCGATGGTACTCTTGAGCAGGTGAAATTTGCTTACTACGTAGGGCAAGATGCTTTTTTCTTAGAAGCTTTTGCCCGTGCGTACAGCATCGCCGCAGCTAAAGCACCAGACTGGTTAGGTTTCACCACATTTCATAACTTAGCTAGTGGAGTTTTAGAAGAACTACGGTTACATAGTGGCTATGCTTCCCAGTGGGGAGTCAATTTGCATTCCGTGGAACCAGGAGCCGCTACCCGCCGCTATACTGACTTTTTGTTAGCAACTGCTTGGGGTGGAGATGTGGGTTTAACTGCTGCGGCAATGTCTCCCTGTATGCGCTTGTATGCCTTTGTGGGAGAACAGTTAGCTTGTAACGGCATTCCTAATCATCAATATGCAGACTGGATTCGTACTTACAGCAGCACAGATTTTCAACCACTAACACAACAATTAGAAAGTTTGGTTGACAATTATGCCGCTACTAATTCTGTTGTGTATTCAACCTACCGTTATGCTATGTTTTGCGAGCGTGACTTTTTTCAGGCTTCGTGGATTTTGGAGTAGCACAGCTAGCTGTGCTACCTTACGAACTTAAAGAATTAAAATAAACTTAGACATTACTCAAGCTGCCTTTGCCGTTAGTTGCAGTTTGGGTAGGTTGTATAGTTGGAACCGCAACAACTGAAGGAGCTTGTGAAATAGATTTTTTACCTAAATCGGAGAGAAGGCTCCCGCCATAATCTCT
>NZ_WBKL01000210.1:0-66237 GCF_015714705.1 Nostoc sp. NZL
TCCTCAACGACCTGAACAATGTTGATTCCATCACTATTTATGGTGGTGGTGGTGGTAGTGAAGTTTCCGACGTTTCCGAGGGCATAGAGCCACTTTTAGCTTACGGTATTAAGGGACAAGAGTTCGGATTGCTAGCCTTTGGAGCTAGCTTAACTGCACACATCATCAAGTCATTCAGCGAATCTGATACTTTCTTGTAATTTACTACTGAGCTACATTGCTCTGTGGAACTTTTGGAATTAGCGATTAAGCAATATACAGCTTAATCGCTGCCAAATAAATTTGCTCAACAGTAACAATTATTTTAGGAGAAAATTATGGCGAGTATCGCTCTTTCACAACTAAATACCACTGGTTCTGAACTGTTCCAAGATTCTGAAAGCTTCCTCAACGACCTGAACAATGTTGATTCCATCACTATTTATGGTGGTGGTGGTGGTAGTGAAGTTTCCGACGTTTCCGAGGGCATAGAGCCACTTTTAGCTTACGGTATTAAGGGACAAGAGTTCGGATTGCTAGCCTTTGGAGCTAGCTTAACTGCACACATCATCAAGTCATTCAGCGAATCTGATACTTTCTTGTAATTTACTACTGAGCTACATTGCTCTGTGGAACTTTTGGAATTAGCGATTAAGCAATATACAGCTTAATCGCTGCCAAATAAATTTGCTCAACAGTAACAATTATTTTAGGAGAAAATTATGGCGAGTATCGCTCTTTCACAACTAAATACCACTGGTTCTGAACTGTTCCAAGATTCTGAAAGCTTCCTCAACGACCTGAACAATGTTGATTCCATCACTATTTATGGTGGTGGTGGTAGTGAAGTTTCCAATGTTGCTGACGGACTAGAGCCACTTTTAGCTTACGGCATTAAGGCACAAGAGTTTGGATTGTTAGCCTTTGGAGCTAGCTTGACCGCACACATCATCAAGTCATTCAGCGAATCTGATACTTTCTTGTAATTTACTACTGAGCTACATTGCTCTGTGAAACTTTTGGAATTAGCGATTAAGCTATGTATGTATTGCTTAATCGCTACCAAATCTTCTCAACTGTGACAATTATTTTAGGACAAGATTTCAAGAATCAGCTTTCTTGATTACCAAAAACCAGGATAGCCGATTAGGTTAAGTAATTTACAGCTTCATCAAGCTCAATTAGAGCAGTTGATCAATTTTATTAGTTTTTTCCTGACTACCGAGCGAGATGATTAAGTAATTAATACTTAACTTGGCTCACCTTGACTAATTGATCAATGTCTTCTGGGAATCGAAATCCATGTCAAGAATCACCATTTCTGATCTGCATACATCTAATTCAGAAAGTTTTTTCATAGGCGTGAGCAACGTAGATTATATATCTATATATGCTGGTGCAGATGACGCTCTTGCTCAAATTCTTAACTATAGTGTGAAAAATCTTCAGTTTGCGTTGTTGGCATTTACTATCTATGGAGTTACAGAGTTAGCAAAATCATTCAATAGTCAATAGTACATCCAGTCAAAAGGTTAAACATTTCTAGACTTGTTTTAACATTCTCTTGATTATTTATTCATACAACCGAAGATAATAGTAGGACTTGTATGATTATTGTAGACATAATTAGGTGGGCATAATAGGTTTTTATCTATTACTAATGTCTTCTAAATGTGCAAAATTTTTAGTTGTTAATCTTGACCCCGACGTGAAGCTATGGCATCATTTCTATTGAGTTCTCAAAATGCTTTTGATTACCTAATTCTTCATGGATTATGTACTCAAGATGAAAAGTCTTTAAGCAAAATCGAGCTAAAACCTGCTAAAAACTTTAACTTATTAATCAGCTTGCCAGATGAGCGGAAACTCCTAATTAAGCAAGAACCTTATAAACGAGAGGGAAAGACTGCTGGCGAGTTTGTAAAAGAATGGCGAGTTCACAAGTTTTTGCAAACCTTCCCAGAACTAAGCGATATTCGCTCATATTTGTCGGAGGCAGTACATTTTGATGCTCAGAATTCCATCATTGTTTTCAATTATCTAACTAACTATCGGGATTTGATGGATTTTTATATCGAAAAGAAATTGAAATTCTTTCCTATAGAAATTGCCAGGGTAGTTGGAACCACCTTGGCATCAGTCCATCGTCTATCTATTAACCGTCAAGACTATCAGGAGTTTTTCCAAAATGAGAATACATTCAAACAAGGAACTCCTAACCTGAATCTTGGAATGGATAGAGTTACCCCGGCAGTTTTTGGCAAGTTGCCCACCGATGGACTGAAATTTTTGTCTCTTTATCAACGTTATGATAGTTTAGGAGAGGCGATCGCAGAGTTGACTAATGCTTTCACGCCGTGTTGTTTAACCCATAATGATCTGAAACTGAACAATATTCTCCTATCTCTGAGTTGGGAAGAAGCTGCTTTTGATGAATCGTCCTCAGATGAGAGTATTATTCGATTGATTGATTGGGAACGCGGCGCTTGGGGAGATCCTGCTAGTGATTTAGGAACACTGATAGCCAGCTACTTACAACTTTGGCTACATAGCATGATGACTAGTAAAACAATGGCGATTCAAGAGTCTTTACGCCTAGCAACAACTCCTCTACATCTGCTCCAACCTTCTATTAGAGAGTTAATAACTGCTTATCTTACTGCTTTCCCTGAAATTTTAGAACATCGTCCTGATTTCTTACAGAGGGTTATGCAGTTTTGCGGTTTTGCTTTGATTAAAGCTATTCAAGCCAAACTCCAGCACGAAAAAACCTTTGGTAATAAAGGTATTTGCATACTCCAGGTTGCTAAGAGTTTATTATGCCGTCCAGAAGCATCGATATCAACAATTTTTGGTGTAGATGCATCAGCCCTCTCTCCGATTAACTTATCTCCCGCTTCAAAATAAATTCAAAGTCAACAAGGGGACGCAAACATTTTTGTTTGTCTGTCCCTATCTCTCCACATCATTGACAGGCAAGGTTTTATGCAACTATTAGATTCGCTGGCAAATCAACTGTCAGATATTCCAGAGTCATTGCAGATATCACTACAAGATATCGTTCATAAGGTTGAAATCCAGTCCTACCATTGTATTAAACATCCAGACTTTGACCCGGTGGAAGTACCAGAATCAATAGTCCCTCACTTTCAGCAATTATCTTTAGATTTCCAAAATAAGTTTTTGAGTCATCAACTACGTAGTTTTCTTTACGCTCTCTACTACAACGGCTCATCGAAAAGTCTTTTGTCATCCAACGCTGAAGCAACGAATTTGGCTGTGAACCAAAATCTCGAAAACAATACGTTATACGGCGTAGATATAGCTTTTTACGATCGCTTACATGAAAATAACAGAGGTGTAGGCTACTGGAATCATGATTGGCTGGTTGTCAAAGAAGACATCGATGGTAGTTTGGTGGTGCATAAGAATGGTTTGAGGCTACACATTGAACCTGATAGCTTACAACAAGCTGCTAATATCGGTGACTCGGTAGCAATCAGAATGCCTAATAATCTGGTACAAAACGGATTTTATATGGCAGTTGCTAATGCAGCTATGGCTCGAAATTATCAAACTCTGGTGCGTGTGTACTTCAACTTGACCCCAGAAGGTTCAGTTGCAGTCATGAACGATTTGACTACCCAACTCAATGCTATATCTATTGCTTTCTCATTTAAAGCATTGTACAACCCTTCCGATTATGGGCGTTACGACTCAGCAGTGCTTTATTTTGACAAAAAGGACTATGAACTTGTTCGTCCAGTCTTAGAGAGAGTATATAGAGAAAATCAATTGCATTTTCAGGAGCAAGTACCTTTATTTACCAAGTTTATAGCACCAGGGTTAGCGATCGCTGAAGAACCAGACCGCAAGTTTGGTGACCAAGAAAGTTTTGGTACACACCGCTGCCAAATTGTCGCTAATGGTTTGGTTGAAGCTTGGCAACTAGGGAATAATACGCCAGCAGATAGGATGTCAGCAATTCTGCGACATTTCTCATTATGGGAAATTGAATTGAAACGTCCTTATCTCAATGCCAACTCGGATGATATCTACACTTCCTTGAATCTCTAAACCGCTGGACGTGATACTCCTGATTCCTGATTGAAGATCATATTTTCGCTGACGAGGTAATTATATGACTCAAGAATTTTCCGAGTCTAATGAACAATTAGATCACAATTTTAACTTTACTAATGAAGAATTGGAACAGATAGTCAAAGCTGTTTCTGCTGGAAAGTATTCCTGGGCTTGTGTTTTAATCCTACGTTTTGGTGGCTACAATCCTCTCAAATACATACCCTCGCGTACCTACATTCGATTAATCAAAAATAACTGCCGATTTCGCAAAGCAAACTGTCATCAAGCCGATTCTGGGAATTTAGGACTTTTTAAACTAGAGTCAGCCTGGATTCAAGGGCGTAGTGATAAACGTCGTTAAAACTAAATATTAAAAAATAGCATCAGTCTCATAAAATTCGCATGCCAGTTGCTCATAGGGGAAACCCTCATGAGCAACTGGTGTTATTATCTCAATTAACCAGGGCTTACGCAAAAACCCTCTACAACTCTTATTACCTGGCGTACTTGGCGTACTTGGCGGTTCGTTTTTTCATAATTTTGCGTAAGTCCTATTGTTAATAGGACTTACGGACAGGTAACGGAAAATCGTAGACGCATTCGCGAAGCGTCTCGTAGAGAAGCAGCTTGCCGCAGGCTACTACAGAGGCACAGAGAACACGGAGGAATAGGAGTTTGAGAAGTATTTTGCGTAAGTCCTGAACAAGACTTGGGGCGTAACAAGGGGCTTAAACCCCTTGTTTATTCAAGATAGACAAACTTCCGCCACAACTTACTGTTAAGCATTTTTAGAAGCAGAATTAAGCCTGTATTAACACATCTTTGGATACTTGAGGACTGACATCCTTTGTGAATTTTGTCACTATTTCCATATTGGCAATTTGTGCCTTTAACCAATTAGTAAACAAGTCTTCGATAATTTTCAACTGTCGCTGTTCGTCTAATTGAGGTTTAATGATTTCCTCAACGGCAATTATGTGCACTCCTTTTGGAGTAGTTATTGGCTTGAGAATTTGTGGGGGATTAGCAGCAAAGATGGCTGCTGCGATCTCCGGTCTAAAATCGGTGCGGAGACGTATTCCTTGATATCCTCCAGCCCGGCGTATTTCTGTATTTTGAATGTATTGGCGGGCGATTTCTTGAAAACTAATTTCACCTTCTTGCAACGCATAAAACAGTTCGAGAGCTAAATCTTCATCATCCAATATAACTTCATAAGTTACTGCTCCAACGTAATCTAGTTGGTGTGCATAAAAAAATGGTTCAACTTTGTCTGCAAATAAATGATTGGCTAACTTGGCAGACAGTAGCTTAGTTTCGGCTATTGCTTCAAAGTCGTCTAAAGAAAGATGATATTTTTCTAACCATTCCCAGGTATCTTCTGCTTTGATAAGTCGGTTGGCTAAACGCAGGCTATCTGCGGCCTGTTGTAGTTCTTCTAAACCAATTTGAATACCTGCCTTTTTCGCTTCATATTCAACAATTTTTCGAGTTGCGATCGCCTCCAATATACTAGGGATTTGGCAAGCAAGCTTTATGTGGTCAAGAATATCCTCAGGAGAAACAGTCAATACATTTGACATCATCTAATTCCTCCAATTGCTAACCTAAATTAATAGGACGTTATTAGTGCTATTCAGACAATATTAATTATATCTATAATGGCTTTTAGATTTAATTATTTATTATTGCCTTTGGTTAATAGTAACCTAAATATTTTATCTTGTGCAACAATAAAATAATTTTGAAGTGTTTAATGATTTTTATTATTTGGTAAAGATATACTAGCAGAAAAAGAAACATGTAAAAATAAACAATCAAAATAAAATATCTATACTAATAAAAAATAGTCATGCTTTATACAAATTAAATTGCACTGCTCAGATACCCGACTTCTCTAATAAATCGGGTATCTCGTTATTCACAAATGATTAAGTAGGGCTATAGTTCAATAAGGTTCAGTTAAGGGCTACTGGCAAAAATTTTGGGTTTTTGAGACGCGATAAATCGCCGTCTCTACAAGTTTTTTGTTCTTATCTGATGCTGTTGGGCTATAGTTGATTTACTTTAAGGACAATAATTTGTGCGATCGCATAGACGATCAACGACGGAGGATAACTCTAAAATTTCCTTACCATAGCTGGCTTACAGCCTTTTTCATTTATTTGAACCATAACCCCTTGTAGGGACGCACATCTATCTGTGCGCCCCTACCTATAGTGTAATTACTAAAGCTCCAAACCACCTTCTTGCAACTTCTTAAACGGATCTAGGATAAAGTCCATCACTCGGCGTTGACGGATAACCACCTCTGCGCTTGCTGTTTGACCTGGTGTTAGAGGAATACGTTTGTTGGCAGTTTGGATATAGGGCTGAACTAGGGAGATTTCCAACTCATAGGTTTCGATGCTACCTTGATTAGTCGTTTGAACTTTCGAGTTAGGTGAAATCCAAGTGACACGCCCTTCTACTACCCCATAATCTTGGAAGGGATAGGCATCAAATTTGATTTTAACTGGCATTCCCACCTTTAAAAAACCACTTTCTTGGTTGGGCATTTGAGCTTTTAGAATCAAGGAAGCATTGTCGGGCGCAATTTGGGCAATCATTTGTCCCGGTTCTACTACTGAGCCTGGTTTTTGGATAGGCAACTCAAAAATTGTGCCATCAATAGGCGATCGCACTACTCGTTGTTGCATCTGTAGCTGTAAGGATGTGATTTGGCTTCCGGTTTGAGCAATTTCGGATTGCAGGCTAGTAATTTGTGTTTGTAAGTCTTTAAGCTGTTCCTGATTTTTTAGCACCGCCAGTCTACCTGCTTGCACCACACTGCGGTAGCTGCTTTGCTGCTCTTGCAGGCGAAGTTTTGCCTGCTGAATATCTGAGCCAGCTTGACTCATTAGCGACTGATAACGATTCAGTTCTTCTTTTAACCGCAACTGGGCTTGTGTAATATTAGATTTTGCTTGTTCCTGCAAACGTTGGCTTTCTTCTGCGATCTTTTCTAGTTCCACAACTTTGGTTTGGGGAATCGCGCCTTGTCGCAAAAGCTGGCGATAACGTGCAACTTCTATTAAATCTCGGCTTAAACGACTCTTGGCTAACTTTTGAGCAATCTGGGTAGAACTGATATTCTGGCTAGCCTGTTCCACTAGAGCCAGTTTTTCCAGTCGTTGTAAGTTATAAGTACTCTGTTTTGCATCAAAGTTTTGCTGCGCCTGACTAACTTGGGAAATTTTTTCTAATTCTTGGGATTTATTTTGTTGTTCTTGAATGTTAATCGTCAGGAGAATTTGGTTTTTTAGGAGATCCAGTTGCGATCGCCGATTTAATAAACCTTCTAGTTTTGTCTGCACCTGCTGCAATTCCGTTCGCAGCACATCAGACTCCAATTCAAGCAAAACCTGTCCTGCTTTTACAGTTGTGCCTTCTTTGACGTTGACAGCAGTAACGCTACCAGTAACTGGACTATCCAATTGTTGGGTTGCTCCTTCAGGTTCCATTCGCCCTCTAGCACTTCCTGTTTCATCAACTTTAGAAAGCATTGCCCAAGGTAAAATGATCCCAGCAAAGCCTATCAGCAAATACAACATGGAGCGCGTCCAGATCCTTGGTAAGG
This sequence comes from Nostoc sp. NZL, assembly GCF_015714705.1. Taxonomy (NCBI): domain Bacteria; kingdom Bacillati; phylum Cyanobacteriota; class Cyanophyceae; order Nostocales; family Nostocaceae; genus Nostoc; species Nostoc sp. NZL. The sequence goes on from NZ_WBKL01000210.1 coordinate 7,682, forward strand.
CATCTAGCAGTTCCTCGGTGCCATAAAACCAATCGTTTGCTTCAGATGTTTTTTGTGTCTGAGGATGAAGAATGGCACTTGCGTCTTCAACCAGGTGAAATTCAGCCTGCTTTGGTATAGCAAAGGCGGATGATGAATTATTAGATGGGTTTGGCATAATAATTGGGGATTAGGCATGGGGGATTGATAGATTTGAGGTTCTGAGCTTCATTAATGAGTATTTGAACTCCATTAATGAGCCTTCGAGGTGGATGAACGAGTATCAAAGGTGGATGAACAAGTATCAAAGGTGGATGAATGAGTATCAAAGGTAGATGAACGAGTATCAAAGGTGGATGAACGAGTCTCTAATTCCCCTTGTCCCTCCATTCCTCATCCCCCAGCCCCTTTCAACCTGTTTGCGCTAGTTGTTGCTGGTTGAGATAGAAATAATGACCTTTCTTGGCGATTAATTGATCGTGAGTACCGCTTTCGACCAAAATGCCCCGATCTAAAACTAAAATCAAGTCAGCATGACGCACGGTGGAGAGACGATGAGCAATGATTAAACTTGTGCGTCCTTGGAGAATCTTTTTGAGGTTGTTCTGAATAATCCGCTCAGATTCAGCATCTAAGTGACTGGTTGCTTCATCGAATACCAAGAAGCAGGGATTTCCTAACAAAGCACGAGCGATCGCTAGGCGTTGGCGTTGTCCACCGGATAACATACCCCCACCTTCACCAATTTGGGTTTCGTAGCCCATTGGCATTTGCTTAATAAACTCATCTGCTCCTGCTAGACGCGCCGCTTCAATAATTTCTTCTGGGGAAACTTCTGGATGAGCAATGCTGATATTGTCTCGAATCGTACCGCCAAACAAAAATGTATCTTGATCTACAACACCAATTTGTGAGCGGAGCGATCGCAGAGAAATATTGGTCATATCTTGACCATCAATCAACACTTTGCCATCCGTCGGCAGATAAAGTCCTAAAATCAATTTGGAGAGAGTAGTTTTCCCAGAACCGCTACGCCCGACGACCGCTATAGTTTGCTCAGGTTTGATTTCAAAACTGAGATTTTCTAACACGTTAATATCGCTTTCTGGGTGATAACGAAAAGTCACATTCTCAAATATAATATGACCACGTAAACTACCTAAAGACTGGCGGGGTTGATATTGTAAATCTTCTTCTGGTTCAGCTTCTAAGACATCATTAATCCGCTCAGTGGAAATAATCACCTCTTGCAATTGATTCCACAGTACAACGAGTCGTTGGAAAGGTCGAATGACATTTCCTAACAACATATTGAATGCAATTAATTGTCCAATGGTCAGTTGGTTTTGAATTACCTGCCATGCACCAAACCAAAGTAATCCTGTGGTTACCAGTGTTTCGATACTAGAACTGAAAATTTGGAGCTGGTTACTAATTATCTGGCCGCTAAAGGTCTTTTTAATGACATTATTCAGCAGTTCTTCCCAATGCCAACGGACTGTTTGCTCAATTGCCATAGAGCGAACTGAGCGAATACCTGTGAGGGATTGGATCAGATAACTATTTTCTGTAGCTGAAGCATTAAAAACTTCGCGGCTGATGCGACGCAAGAACGGTGTAGCTATCAGTGCTAATAGTACAAAAGGCGGCACGATCGCTAAACTAAACAATGCCATTTGCCAGCTATACCAAAACATCAATCCCACATAGACAAACACTGTCATTAAATCCAAACCAATTGATAGTGCTTCTCCAGTTAGAAAGCGCTGAATCTTTTGATTTTCTTGGACGCGAGACACAATATCACCAACGTAGCGCGATTCAAAAAAGGCTAAAGGCAAGCGAAAGGTATGTTTAATAAAACCTACAAGCAGTGTTACTGCCAGGCGATTCGCCGTGTGATCTAGTAGATATTGTCGCAATCCATTAAGAGCAACCCGGAAAAAGCCAAAAATTAGCAACCCTAAACCAACGGCGTTTAAAGTTAGGGTGCTACCTTGCACAATTACTCGGTCTAACAACAGCTGAGTAAATAAAGGTGTAATTAGTCCAAATAACTGAATCAACACCGAAGCCATAAAGACTTCTAGCAGTACTTGGGAGTGGGGTTTGACTAAATCAAAAAACTGCCAAAATGGTGTAACTGCTTCCTGGGTTGCTTTAAGTACGTCTGTGGGTTGTAGTAACAACGCATAACCAGTCCAACCGGCTTTAAATTCGCTAGGGGTAAGGGTGCGTTGACCGATGGCCGGGTCGCCAATAATCACACGTTTTTTATTGACTTCATAGAGGACAACGTAGTGCTTACCTTCCCAGTGAGCGATCGCAGGTAAGGGTTGTTGTGCTAATTTATCAAAGCTAGCTTTCACCGGACGGGTTGCAAAGCCGATACTTTCTGCCGCCGCTGTTAAACCCCGCATTGATGCCCCGCTACGGCTGATGTTGGTTAAATCCCGTATGCGGTTGACATTAAAGCGCTTACCCCAATAGCGACTAATCATCACTAAGCAAGATGCTCCACAGTCAGAGGCGCTTTGTTGTTCAAAGAACGGATACCGTTTAGTTAAGCGTCCCAACCAATGCCCCGCCCTCAATCTTGGGCTAGGAAAGTACGCCCGTTGTCTTTTTTGCTTTTGTTTTGGCTCGACGCTGGAGATTGGGGATTGGGAATTGGGAATTGGGTTTTGGGAAACACTGTCCCTTATATTCTGTCCCCTGTCCTCTATCCCTAGCCCAGCTTGATGCTCTTGGAAGTCTATTAAATCTGCTAATTGCGGCCAATGTTGTAATGCTGTTTGCCAATCAGCATTGCTCAAACTGTAAGCGATCGCTGGTTGTGCTACCTGCCAACTTCCTTGTTTTGGATTCACGTAGATGTTTCCAGGTGTCAATCTTCGCCCGTTAGAATGCAGCAGTTCTCCCCGATGTAGTAACCAAAGCTTGATATCTTTGCTGACGTTACCACTCAAGGAACCACTCTCCAGATTGTGCCGCTCAAATAGGGATAAGGCTTTGAACATCTCCTCAACAGAGCCATTATGCCCAATTAAGGAGTTGTGGCAGCATAACAGCAGCAAATCCCAAACTTCTGCACGTCTTAAAAGGCGATCGCGGATGCTAAACGATATGCGAATTAGCTCTTGTAAAGTCTCTCGGTTGATATAGCAAAGCTTTAAGTTTACCGAAGCTCTAGCAACATAAGGACGGAGTTCCTTTTCTGGAAATAGAGTCAGATCGCCAAATGATGCTCCAGACAAGAGGGTGGTGATTAAGTTGTTAGAGCTATCCAGCAGTCTGACTTTACCACTCAGGACAATATAAATTCCTGGCTCGGCTGTAGTTGCTTGCCAAAACTGCTTTGCTACTTGTGGTTCAACAATTTCCAGCCCTCTGAGACATGTGTCAAGTTCTTCCTTTGACAGCGACTTACCCAAGGTTTGGGCGATTTGTTCAGCTAAATATTGCTGGGAAAACGCTGATGGCATTTTCTGACCTCCAAAACAGTATTAGTTATTGGTCTGAATTAGATTAAATGACCAATGCAAACTCGGTTCGGAGTTAGATTGCAAGTCGCAGATTGTAATGCCAGCATCCTTATTCTGGTCAGTTTGTGGTGGGCAAGAGTTTTTGCGCTTAGTAGAAAGTCCCATTTTTTTAAGCAGGCGATTAACATGGCGATCGGTAATTGCAATGCCAAATTCATTTGCTAAATGTTTGCTCAACCATTGGGCTGTCCAGTAGCTAAATGCATAGCCATATTCACGGGGACTATTACTAACCAATTCTTTCAAACGTTGAATATATTGATCGTTAACAGTCTTGGGTCTACCTATTGGTCGCTCATTCCATTTGTGCGCTAGGCCCGCCTCTGCTATGCCAATCCAGTACCGCGCCATTTCCTGCGAACAACCTAATATTTCACAGATTTGACTTTGAGATTTACTCATATCCGCCAGCAACATAATTTCAATTCGCCGGCGATATTCTGGCTGTAAATTAGCTTGCAAATTTTTCAGCAGTGCCTTCCTCTGAAAAGGCGTTAAAAATTTGCTTTCGTGCATGTCGTAGCATTCAAAAGCTTTCTCTTGACTGAAGTATTCTGACATAATTTTTATCAGTTGCCGCCAACTGTCAAATGTGATCAAATTTGTCTTTCGCATCTGTTGTTAAAATCCTGATAAATCAGGATACACAAATGCAACATTAATTAGTCCTAGAAGTTGATTCAAGATTGACGTAGTGTGCAAATAAGGCTAAGAATTTCCCCCTAGTATTCTGAGAATTTAGGAGGGATATTACTGCGCCGACTCAGATTTTAATAAATCGAAAATCGGCGTTAATGGTTTTCACTTGGAATAAAAATACTTAAAACCAGTAAACTGCTCACTGGCTAGCCGCTAGAATTTGACAGACTTTCCTGAAGCCCGGTGCAATAATGGTATTGGTTAAGACCATTCGCCCCTAGTTGATGGTAATAGGCAAACACTTTCCAGCCTTCGGGTAGCCCTTATATTGATGATTTTACTGAATTCTACAATACGGTTTCAGAGATTAACCTACTAATGTTTAGGTAGGTTTAGCGTTGATTATCAACAAGAGGTTTAATCTTGTTTCGTTAATTAGAATCTAAAAAGGGTCAAGGTCAGGTATGAGTGCAAATCTACTTCTTAGACTATCCTAAAACTAACTACTTTCTCATCAGCAGATAGTCATAAACTTTAAACTATCTAGAATAAAAATTCAACCCAAAAGTGACAGCCACTAAATCTTTTTCGTAATCCACTATTCTTTATTTAAGAATAATCTTACATCTAGTCAATAGTTTTTAGAAAAAACAATAAATATTTATCAAACCTTGATAAATAGTTTACTAAAATTTTACAAATCATTTAATTTAGAAAAATAATAGGTTGATAATTAAAATTTTTGTTTTAATAATAATTGCTAATTTAAAATTACTTGTTGAGCCAAACCGCAGAATACCTAACTTATTAGTTGCTAACAAATACAGTATTTTCATGAATTCATAGTAAGTCTACATCTGTCCATAGTAGGAAAACTACATACATTACTATCTGCCATATTTGATATGTGCATATCTATCTATAGTATGAAAATAATCTAGTTTAGCAAAAAAAATCTGTAGATGCGTTTGCAACGAACTTGCTCTATCTGGAGACAGGTTTTACTAAAATTAAGCCAATAAAATTAGTTCCTAATTTTTAAAATATCTAAAGACTATGGACACTTGGTATTTTGCGCGAAGACCCTTAGAAGAAGTCAGATAAAATTGACTTGATAGCGAATTCAATATATATATAAATCCTATTTTATTTGTGAAAATTGCAATACTCACGAATGATTCAACGCTTTTGACTTTATTAACGAGTGTTGTTGATGCGGTTGCGATCGCAGATAATGGTTCGGGGATATCTGAATTTGATTATTTTTTACCACCAAGTCCAAAGAACAGGTGGATGGGGAGACAAGGGGAAATTGTCTCCCCATCCCTTCAAGGGGTGGGATGAGTTAAATAATTTCGTTCATTATCGGGAAATGACTGAGGACAAGTTGTAGTAACTAGTAGAAACTAAATCAGGAACCAAAACCTCTGGTGACTCCAGAGGTTTTTTCTTCACTCTACGGTTTTCTATGTAGGAGTTCTGAAAAATAAAAGACTGATAAGCATCTGTATTCAAAGACACCCATTTTTAACCGTGGTGTAATCAATACATATTTCTCTCTTGCCACCATCAGTATTCAAAATATACAAAGCCTACTACTCAATATTTAAGCTCATCCCACCCCTAAAAGGGGATGGAACAACACGAAAGACTGATGACTGTTAACCGTCAACCGTCAACCGTCATCAGTCATCAGTCAACAGTTAACGACGGTGGGGCGGCTATCGACACCCCGCAAGTGGGCTTCCCGCCGCCTTGGTGATAGGCGTTAGGGGCGCACAGCTAGCTGCACGCCCCTACGAATTACCTGTATTCCACCTGATGAAAGTATCAGATTATAAAATCTACATTACTTAGTAATGATTCAGGTTAATGCCAGCTTCTTTGGCCATTGCTTCTAACCCATTAATTTGTAGGGTTTTGATTGCTTTGGTAGATAGCTTTAACTTCACCCAGCGATTTCCGCCTTCCCACCAAACACGCTTGCTTTGCAGATTAGCGTGCTGAAGGCGTTTAGTACGGCGGTGAGAGTGGGAAACAGCAAAGGCATTATTTGCCTTCTTACCAGTTAGTTCACAGCGACGAGACATAGCAACTATCTCCAGATCCTTATTTTAATACAGCCTTTCCATTCTATGTCTTAGGCAACAGAAGTGGAGTAGGGAGTGGCGGCAGAAATAACTCCCAACTTCTAACTCCCAACTTCTAACTCCCAACTCCTAACTCCCAACTCCTAACTCCTAACTCCTAGCTCCTAACTCCTAACTCCTAACTCAGCACTATTTACTAGCTTGTTCCGTCAGCTTAGTGAGTACCTCATTCGATCGCTCGACGAAGGATTTCATTCCCTCAGCGTCAAATCCTTTCTGAGACATCAACGCTAAATCATAGACGTGTTGGCAAATCAAGTTAACTAACTGATCGTTAGGCGATTGACCGTCACCTTGAATAATACTACCTTGGTTAAGATTGGCCAGATTTTGAATTAGCGGGTGAGCAGTATTCACCAGCAAAATGTGATCATCGGGAAACTCTGCTGTCCCCTGCTGCATCATGGCATTCATTTCTCGCAGGCGGCGCAGAATCTCTGGTAGAAGAACGATCGCAGGTGGTGTACCTTGAGGATCTTCTGATTTCAACGCTTCGGTACGGATGTTGAGTTTGGGTTTGTTGAGAGATTTCTCAAATAACTCTTTAATAGTCTCACTGCGGGTTTTGTTTGTCTTAGGATCGACAATTTCCTTATCTTTATCCTGTTCCAGCAGAGTATTATCTAAATCTGAGTCTACTCGCGTAAACTTAACATCCTGATATTCCCGCTCTAAGAAGTTGATAAAGTGAGTGTCGATGAAGGAGTCCATAAACAGGACTTCCAAGCCTTGATTTTTGTGTAGTTCTATGTATGTAGCTTGGGTTGTTTCATCGGTGCTGTAGAAAACTCGGTTTTCGTTACGTTCTTTGTTGCGTTCTAGATACTCTTTCAGTGTGGTGTAAGGAGCGCTGGGCGCTGAGTTCTCAGCACTGGGCGAGGGAGTGACATCTTGCCAAGCATCCCCGTCTGAAGATTGGACTTCAACCACTGGAGTTTCAGCAGCAACTTTTTCTGTCAGCTTGGCGGTAGTGCGGAAGACGATGATATCTTCGATTTGTTTTTTGAATTTCTCGTCGTTGAGAACGCCGAATTTAACAAAGGTGCCGAGGTCTTTCCAAGCACTAATGTATTGTTCACGATTATCGCGGAAAAGTTCTTTGAGGCGATCGCCTACTTTTTTGGCGATATAATCACCAATTCGCTTCACGGTGCGATCGCCTTGCAAGGCACTCCGTGATACGTTTAGCGGAATATCGGTACTATCAATCACACCCCGCATCGGCATCAAAAATTGCGGGATGATTTCTTCGCAGTTGTCGCTAACAAAAACTTGATTGCAAAATAGCTTGATCTGCCCTTTGGTAACATCTACATCCGGCCTCATTTTGGGGAAATACAGAATCCCGTTGATGATAAAGGGATAGTCTGTATTTAAATGTACCCACAGCAGAGGTTCTTCTTGAAAAGGATACAGGTAGCGGTAAAACTCTAAATAATCTTCTTGACTCAGATTACTCGGAGACTCTCGCCACGGTGCTTTTTGCTTATTTAATACTTCGCCTTCTAGTTTTATTGGTACTGGCAAGAAGTCGCAGTAAGTCTTGACAAGATTCTTAATCCGTGCTGACTCTAGAAATTCCTCCTCCTCTCCTTGCAGGCTGAGAGTAATAGTAGTACCGCGAGTTGTCTTGGGCGATTCTTCTAGGGTGAAAGCTGGGGAACCATCGCAAGTCCAGTGAACCGCCTGTGCTCCTTCTTGATAGGAGAGGGTATCAATTTCTACCTTTTGCGCCACCATGAAGGAAGAGTAGAAACCAAGACCGAAGTGACCAATAATCGGTTGATCTGATTTGCCTTCATATTTATGAATAAATTCTTCAGCACTAGAGAAGGCAACCTGATTGATATATTTCTTAACTTCATCTGCGGTCATCCCGATACCGTTATCGGAGATGGAGAGAGTCTTCTTATCTTTGTCAATGGCAATTTCAATTTCCGGTTCGCCGATGTCTCCAGCATAGTCTCCGGCGCGGGATACCATTTTCAGCTTTTGGATAGCGTCTACAGCATTGGATACCAGTTCCCGCAAGAAAATTTGGTGATCTGAGTAAAGCGACTTCTTGATGATCGGGAAAATATTCTCAGTATGAATACTGATAGTGCCTTGTTCTAGCATAATTGGTAATTTTCGATGTTAGTATCTGAAATGATGATAGTGGCTAATACAGCCTAGCCCTCTGTTTTCAAGGATAAACCCGGAGAACACAGGAGAGCATGATACCAATTAGGATTTTAAAAGCATAGCTTAGGCGATCGCTCCTTTTTTGAGCGTTGTTTGCCCCCATTGTATGATTCGGATTTCCCTACTCCCGATTTTGACCGCAGCTTTATTAGCTTAGTTGAGACACATATCTAAGTATTTATGCTAGTTTTTTCTAACACTAAAAAATAGTGGTACGGGTAAGTAGGATCGATAAATTCTTGCTTAACAGTTAACCCAGCATTGACAACAGAGTTTAAAATCCGCTTTTTCGGATATCCTTTTAAACCCATTTCCCAGTAGTGTTCGTCACATATTGGCTTTGTACTCCAGAATTTTGGCACATTGAGTAATAAATGCCTTGGTCTACCAGAAAAAGAGGTTTTGATCTGAAATGACAAGTATTGAGTGCAATAAGGAATCGAAATCACCAAAAATTTCTTGGTTGCTTCGGCAAGTTTTTTCAGTGCTTGTTCTGACTGTTCGTAAGGGAAGTGTTCCAGCACTTGAAACAGGACGATTGCATCAAATTTATCTTTTGGCAATGAAAAATCTGTTGTCAAATCCAAAATCATTTCTGGCTTGAGGTTGGGGTCAACATCAGCGGTGAAGACATTGTATCCATTGTTTTTCAGAAGGTCTGTTAATAGGGAATTAAAAATCCCAATTTCCAGAACGTTTTTTACCTCATGACCCAGCGAAAAAATTAGACGCAACTGGTGGTGATAACTGATGAGCCGATTTTTTGATAAATATTCCGAATTTCTAATATCTAACGAAGTGATGAGTTGCATAAACAATACCTATCTAATCTGATGGATTCACTAATTTGGTGGGTATACAACTACAGGATTCCCGCAAAACTAGTGAAAATAACAGCACCTCGACCCAATGATTAGAAGAATACTAGTGCTGTATTTTACTTCTTACTGATTTCTTCCTTCTTTTGCCAAATACCTCAATTTTTTATAATCTCCATTATTATGAGCAACATTGCAATATTTTTTACCTATGGTTAATAGTTCTGACTTACTCGCAAAGCTCTACAATGCCTTTAACCCCTTTGAACCCTTACCCGCAGGTGATCCAAAATATGTAGATTGTCAGGATGTGCGCGGAGATGCGGATATTGAACAAGAGTTGGGAAATCGGATGCGATTAGCAGATACAAATACTTGCCAATTGTATTCTGGTCATCGGGGTGCGGGGAAGTCTACAGAATTACTCAGGTTAAAGAAGTATTTAGAAAATCGGGAATTTTATGTTGTGTATTTTGCGGCTGATGAAGAGGATATCGATTCTGAAGATGCTCAATATACAGATATACTCCTCGCCTGTACCCGCCGTTTGCTCAAAGATTTAAAAGGAATTGCTAGTCCTCGTCCGATACTTGAATGGTTGAAAGGTCGTTGGGAAGATTTGAAAGATTTGGCGCAGACTCCCATAGAATTTGAGAGTCTGGGAGTAGAAGCCCAGCTAACTCAATTCGCCAAGTTGACCGCAAATTTAAGGGCTGTTCCTGAATTACGCCAGAAGATTCGCCAAAAAATTGATCCGTATACCGTCACTTTAATTCAGGTGTTAAATGAGTTTCTGGTGGATGCAAAACAACACTTACCTAATGGCTACAATAAACTGGCGGTAATTGTCGATAACTTAGACCGGATGGTGTTAGTCAAAGACGGAGAACGCACCAACTATGAGGAAGTCTTTTTAGATCGTAGCGAACAACTCCAAGCTTTAGATTGCCATTTGATTTACACTGTCCCCATTTCAATGGTCTATTCTACAAGGGCAACAGACCTCAGAGATATCTACGGCGACCCCCAAATTTTGCCGATGATTATGGTAAACACTCTCAAGGGAGACATTTATCAGCCAGGACTCAAGAAAGTGAAAGAAGTAATTAACAAGCGAGTCCGGCAAATTGCCCCCGAACTATCACTAGAAACGGAAATTTTCGACAGTCCCCAAACCTTAGACAGACTTTGTTTAATGAGTGGAGGTCACGTGAGGAATTTGCTATTGTTAACTCAAGATGCCTTTGGACGCACTGAAGAGTTACCTGTTTCAGAAAAGGCAGTGCGACGAGCAATTACTCAAGCCAGAGATACTTATCGCCGCGCTGTGGAAAATCATCAATGGTGTTTGTTAGCGGAAGTGTCTTGTTCTAAGCGCATTATTAATGATGACTTGTATCGGAGTTTGATGTATAATCGCTGTCTTTTAGAATACCGTTATTTTGATGATGATGGAGAAATGCAGCGTTGGTATGATATTCATCCATTGATTCAAGGAATTCCAGAATTTAAAGAAGCTGTAACGAAACTTCCATGAACCCAAATTTAAGTGATTGGGATGATGATTTACCCTCAGAACCAGAAGAAGCTTATCAAGACTTGCTTCGCGCACTGAGGCGGAAATCAGGATTTGGTTTGTTTTTTGTCCAATGTACACCTGGGGAAGCAGACAAGTTTATTATCAAACTTCCCCAGGAGATTCCGCAGAAGAAGATTGCAGTTTTACGCTTGATTGAGGCAATTGATAATTTATATCAGCCAGTCGCAGAGTTTGTTAAAGATAAGCAAGTTGAGATTTTATTGATTACAGGTTTGGAATATTCTTTATATAAGTATGAAAAAAGAAGTTTTGGGGAAATCACAGAAGGTCAATTTAGCAATTTAACCAGTGTTCCCCATATTTTAAATCACCTAAACCAACAGCGAGAAAGTTTTAGAGATGATTTTCCCATTAGCTTTGTTTTCATTTTGCGTTCTTTTTCGATAAACTATTTTATTCATCGTGCTCCAGATTTTTTTGATTGGCGTTCTGGAGTGTTTGAATTACCTACAACACCAGAAGTAGTAGAACAAGAATCAAATCGCCTGCTGTTGCAAGGAGACTATGAGGAATACTTGAAACTTAGCCCCGAACAAAAAATTGAGAAAATACTGGAAATTAAAGACTTACTAGCGGAAAGACATCAGACAGAAAATTGTAAGGCTAACTTACTACTTGAACTGGGAAGCTTGTTAATCACTGTGAAAGAATATGAAGCAGCTATTGTATCCTACGACCAAGCTCTAAAAATTAAAGTAGATAAACACGAAGCTTGGTATAACAGAGGCAATGCACTAAAGAATTTAGGACGCAATGAAGAAGCAATCATATCCTACGATCAAGCAATACAAATTCAACCAAATGATTACAAAACTTGGAATAAGCGGGGTATTGCACTAAGCAATTTAGGACGCTACCAAGAAGCTATAACTTCCTATGATAAAACACTCAAATTGCAACCAAATTACGATTGGGCTTGGTATAATAGGGGGATTGCTCTACGGAATTTAGGATGCAATAAAGAAGCAATCGCATCCTACGAACAAGCTCTAAAAATTCAGCCAGATAAACACGAAGCTTGGTACAACCGGGGGATTGCTCTATACAATTTAGGATGCAAAGAAGAAGCAATCATATCTTATAATCGAGTAGTGAAAATTAACCCAAATAAACACGAAGCTTGGAACAATCGGGGAATTGTACTAGATGATTTGGGACGTTATGAAGAGGCAATCGCATCCTATGAACAAGTACTGAAAATCAAACCACATTCTCACCAAGCTTGGTACAATAAAGCTTGCAGTTATGCTCTTAAAGGTAATATTGAGCAGGCATTAGAAAAACTGCAAAAAGCAATTAGTTTGAATCATGATCAATGTATTAAATGGGCAAAAGCTGACTCCGATTTTGATAGTATTCGGCAAGATAAGTGCTTTCAAGCTTTAATTCAATAACCACTAGAAAGGCTAAACTAATGTAATGATTAATGTAGCGATCGCCTTCTCATTTCGATTGAAAAGACTAACTGAAATTAACAGCGATGCCTATACATTACAAAATATAAAGTTAACCCATCTTCAGGAACACAAATCAAATGTCAGAAAATGCCCAAGAGCAAAAACAGCTATCTCTCCAAGAAATTGCTAGCCTATCTTTGGCAGAACGTCACAAAATACTTGAACCTTTTATCGCCGCCATAGCCGAAGATTTTTTGAATGACCCGGAATTAACAGAATTCTCAGTTTTGGATGGTGAAGACTGGGAAACTGAGGATGAAAACATAATTCATGCGGAAGAAATTGAAAGCATCCGTAACCATGATGGATTTTTGAATAGCTATATATTAAAAGATGAAGGACTTTATGATGACTATGCAAATCAGAAGGAAAATGCTTAAAAGAAGTATGAAATTTGTATATTAAATATCAGTTTTAAGCAACTTAAATTAACAGCGATCGCACATACATATAGTAATCGTAAATCATTTGTGGAAAATTAGATCACCGACTTCTTTGAGAAGTCGGTGATCTGGACACCTAGCGATCGCTTATTCACTTTACCGCTTCTACGATTTCTAATCGCCTTCTCAGACTATGTAGCAATCTGTGGTACTGACACCTTCACCAGCACTTTTTTGCTAAAAGACAGACCATTTTCATTTTTGTCAATGATAATCGTGTCTCCAGAGATAAAAGTATTCTCCAATAACTTGGTGGCGAGGGGGTTTTCTACTTCTCGCTGAATCGCGCGTTTGAGTGGACGCGCACCATAAACTGGGTCATAGCCTGATTCGACAAGGTGATCGCAAGCTGCTTGGGATATCTCAAAGAAGATTTTTTGCTCGCGCAGAAGATTTTCTACCCGCTTGAGTTGAATACGGATGATATGGCGCATTTCCGTGCGACTGAGGGCATGGAAAAGAATAATATCATCAACGCGGTTGAGAAATTCGGGGCGGAAATGCGATCGCAAGGCTTCCATTACCCTAACCCGCATCGTTTCATACTTGGAATCATCACCAGATACATCCAAGATATGTTCGCTGCCAATGTTACTGGTCATCACAATAACGCTGTTGCGAAAATCTACCGTCCTTCCCTGAGAGTCAGTAATTCTCCCATCATCCAAAACCTGCAATAAAATATTGAACACATCGGGGTGCGCCTTTTCCACTTCATCCAACAGCACCACTGAGTAAGGACGGCGGCGAACCGCCTCGGAAAGCTGGCCGCCTTCTTCATAGCCTACGTATCCTGGAGGCGCTCCTACTAACCGAGAAACTGAGTGTTTTTCCATATACTCAGACATATCCAAGCGCACCAAGGCATCATCAGAATCAAAGAGAAACTGAGCTAAAGCACGCGCGAGTTCGGTTTTACCCACACCTGTGGGTCCCATGAACAAAAATGAACCAATGGGACGCGAGGGATCTTTCATTCCCGCACGGGCGCGGCGAATCGCTGCTGCTACCGCTTCTACAGCCTCTTCTTGCCCAATAACTCGTTGATGTAGATGACTTTCTAGTTGCAGCAATTTTTGCCGTTCTGATTCCAATAGGCGATTGACGGGAATTCCTGTCCATTTAGCGACGATTTCGGCAATATCGGCTTCGGTGACTTGTTCTCGCAACAACGTGGAACCTTGGTTTTGAATTTCTAAAAGGCTCGCTTCTTTGGCTTCGCGCTCGTGCTGCACTCCTTCCAATTTGCCATACTTCAGTTGGGCAGCTTTATTTAGATCATAAGCACGTTCTGCCTGTTCAATTTGCACTCGCAAGGCATCTTCTTCTTTCTTTAAGGCGCTTATAGCCTCCAATATCTGCTTTTCACCTTGCCATTGCTCATTAAATATTTGCTGTTTTTCCGTTAAATCGGCAATTTCTTGCTCAATGCGCTCCAAACGTTCTTTCGTTTGGGGAGTACCCTTTTCTTCGCCAGCTAATGATAGCTTTTCCATTTCTAACTGCATGAGGCGGCGATCAATGGTTTCCAATTCCGCTGGTTTGGAGGTAATCTCCATTTTCAACTGTGCTGCTGCTTCATCCACCAAATCAATTGCTTTATCTGGTAAAAAGCGATCGCTAATGTAACGTGCTGACAAAGTTGCTGCTGCTACCAACGCCGAATCAGAAATTTTGACATTGTGATGCACTTCGTAGCGTTCTTTCAATCCCCGCAGAATGGAAATAGTATTTTCCACTGTTGGCTGATCGACAAATACTTGTTGAAAGCGGCGTTCTAGAGCAGCGTCTTTCTCAATGTGTTTGCGGAACTCGTCGAGGGTAGTAGCGCCAATACAACGCAGTTCTCCCCTCGCCAGCATTGGTTTGAGCAGATTTCCGGCATCCATTGCCCCTTGTTGATTGGAACCGGTGCCAACTACGGTATGCAGTTCGTCAATAAACAGGACGATTTGACCGTTAGATTCCGTAACTTCCCGGAGAACAGATTTTAGACGGTCTTCAAATTCACCCCGGTATTTTGCCCCAGCAATCAAACTGCCCATATCTAAAGAGATGAGTTGGCGGTTTTTCAGAGATTCGGGAACATCACCATTTACCATTCGCTGTGCTAAAGCTTCTGCGATCGCAGTTTTACCTACCCCAGGTTCACCAATCAACACAGGGTTATTTTTGCTACGACGAGACAATACTTGAATTACCCGCCGAATTTCGTCATCCCGCCCAATCACTGGGTCGAGTTTTCCAGATTTTGCCTGTTCTGTCAAATCTCTGCCAAATTTTTGTAAAGCTTCATAGCGGGATTCTGGACTTTGATCAGTCACCTTTTGGCTACCGCGAATGGTTTTGATAGTAGCTTCTAATTTAGCTGCATCTGCACTAAAGCCTTTGAGTATCTTTCGTCCAACGCGATCGTCTTCAGCAAAGGCCAAAAGTATGTGTTCCACAGAAATGTAGGAGTCTTTCATTCTGACTCTAGCTTCCTCGGCTCGGTCTAGTAAAACATCTAAACTACGGCTAAGGTAGAGCTGATCACTTTTACCAACTTTCGGCTGACGTTGGGTAAAGGCTTCTAGCTGCTGTTGGAAGCGGATTGGATCGACCTCAGATCGAGCCAGAACACGTATTGCTAGACTAGTGGGTTCTTCTAACAGGGCAATAATTAAATGTTCAACATCTAGTTGCTGTTGTTGATAGGCACGGACTATATCCTGAGATTTAACAATTGCTTCCCAGGCTTTATCAGTAAATTTATTCGGATCTGTAGGTTGCATCTTTATAATTTTGGAATTTTGATTTTTAGTTTAGGGCTTGGGGATTGGGAATTGGGAAGAGAATTAGTCTCTAGTCCATAATCTCCAATTATCCAAACATTCTCAGCGTATATCCGCGTGTATCTCCGGTGGCAATTTTGGATTGGCAATTGGTGATAGTTTAATCAATTACCTATTTCCTAATTTAAAACGAAAATACTGTTCTGAGCGGACTTTGCCCGATACTGCTATTGGAGCGATGTCTACGAAGGGCTACGCCTACGCGATTAGTGTTGCTCATCAACAACAGTATGGACGTAATACTAATAGGATTTACGCAGAGAAGATCCCCTAACCCGCCTAAAAAAGGGGAGGTAAAAAGCGAAAAGTCTCGCGTGTTCGATTAACAGGAGCGCGATACACCTGTCTAGGGAAAAAATCAATTCTCCCGTATCTGGTTCACCTTTTCAAGACATCGGTGCGGATTTTCTTACAGCTTTATTGTCTGTGATAGAGCTATAACGGTTCTCAATTGTATGGAATACAGAGTACTCGTAGAGGCACAGCATTGCTCATTGGTGTGCCTCTACCATGTATTGCATTCAAACGAGAAACTGCTACATATAATATTCTTGATTATCAGAATTACTGACTCACAAGTTGCTCTTGTGATTTCTGTTTGACTGCTGACCCTTGAGTTCCCAGTTGGATGAGTTCAATTTTATAC
Source organism: Nostoc sp. NZL (assembly GCF_015714705.1). Classification (NCBI taxonomy): domain Bacteria; kingdom Bacillati; phylum Cyanobacteriota; class Cyanophyceae; order Nostocales; family Nostocaceae; genus Nostoc; species Nostoc sp. NZL. Next base: position 23,977 of record NZ_WBKL01000210.1, read on the forward strand.
CCATCTGGATCTTCCACAAAAGCAATTACTGTCGAGCCATGTTTCATCGGGCCTGGTTCGCGCACGACTTTACTGCCATGATTGCGGATTTCCTCACACGTAGCGTAAATATCATCAACACCAAGGGCAATGTGACCATAAGCATTACCTAATTCGTACTTTTCCACCCCCCAGTTGTAGGTTAGTTCTATTACCGTGTTGTCGCTTTCATCACCGTAGCCAACAAAAGCCAACGTAAATTCTCCCCCTGGATAATCTTTTCGGCGCAGTAATTTCATTCCTAGAACTTCACAGTAGAACTTTAAGGATTCTTCAAGGTTGCCTACCCGTAGCATTGTGTGTAGTAATCGCATATTGACCTTTTCTCTGTAATTGATTTAGCTGAAACAGCAATTCATCTCACGTCTCACCGTCGATAGGAGCGTGAGACGTGAGATGAATTGCGCGTGAGTTGACGACAGTCCTCTGACTTAATATTGAGCGTAAGCGAAATTAGGGAAGAGGGCATGGAGGAAAAGAACAAATCTTATATTATGCTATTTTATAGTAAATTGATTTTGCTCTAAAATGCTAAAAGTCGTCAAAGTCAGGTTATATCCAAATGTCCAACAACAGCAGTCACTAGCGCAAGCTTTTGGCAGTTGCCGTTGGCTATGGAATTATTGTCTGAACTTGATGAACCAAACATATAAGGAGGCAGGGAAAGGATTATCTGGCTATGAAGTTAAAAAGCTAATCCCACAACTTAAAAAAGAGCATAATTGGTTGGCTTTGACTTACTCGCAGTGCTTACAGCAAGTCTGCTTAAATTTGGGAGTTGCTTTTAACAACTTCTTTGAAAAAAGAGCCAAATATCCCAGATTCAAATCAAAACATGCTTTGCAGTCTATCCAGTATCCTCAAAATGTCAAAGTTGCTGATAGTTATTTAACACTGCCAAAAATAGGGGATGTATCAGCAATAATTCATAGACCTGTTGAGGGAAAAGTTAAGACTGTCACCATATCCAAAAACTTTTCTAACCAATACTTTGCAGCTATCCTATTTGAGGATGGTAAGGATAAGCCTTTGACATGCACAGAGGGTAAAGCAATAGGTATTGATTTGGGATTAACACATTTCGCAGTGACTAGTGATGGCTCTAAATTTGACAATCCCAGAATACTCAATAAGCACGAGAACAACTTAAAGCTCAAGCAGCAACAACTATCTAGAAAACAGAAAGGCTCTAATAACCGTATTAAAGCTAGAAGAAAAGTTGCTAGAGTTCACAGAAAGATTACTAACTGCCGTGAAGATTTTCTGCACAAGCTATCTCGTAGGATAGTTAACGAAAACCAAGTGATTGTAGTTGAAAATCTTAATGTTAAGGGCATGATGCAAAATCATTGTTTGGCTAAATCCATTCATCAGGTTGGATGGGGAATGTTTTGCACAATGCTGAAATACAAGGCAGGGATGGAAGGAAAGATTTATCAAGAAGTAGATAGATTTTTTCCTAGTTCAAAAACCTGTCATGTATGTCTGAATCAAGTCGGTAGTTTACCGCTAGATATAAGAACCTGGACTTGCGAACATTGTAAAACTAAGCATGATAGGGACGTGAACGCGAGCATTAATCTTCGAGATGAAGGACTACGAATTTTGACCTCTGGAACGGGGGATAAAGCTTGTTGCCCAGATGTAAGTCGGAGTAATAGAGGACGCAAGAAATCTACTACTGCGCTTTCTGTTGGACAGGAAGCCCACACTGTACCGTCAGGCCAGTGTGGGTAGTTCACTGTTATTCTCTGCCAATATTTGACCTAGCTCAAAGTCTGAAGGCAGAAATGCCATCAGGGAAAGAATTAAGCTGTCGCGCATTTAACTTGCACATCTTTTCGTGTTGACAGTTGACAGTTAACCGTCAGCGGTCAACGAACTTAGGAAGTGACTGTGTAATTTCAAAATGTAATAGCCTACAAGGTAAAGGACAGAAAAAACATTTTACCCATTTTTGGCGTTGATCCCTATCCATATAATGGAAATCTTCTTTAACCTCAGCCAATAAAGTCTCTTAAACGCCTATGCTAGCGATTGGGTTAGGCAGTTGGACTGTATGCGTAACACACTCGAACAAAGGATAAAGTACAGATGAGTAAATTTCTAGATACTGCCATTGAGGCGATCGCAGCCCGTGAAATCCTTGATTCACGCGGTAGACCGACAATTGAAGCCGAAGTGCATTTAGCCAACGGTGTTGTAGGACTGGCGCAGGTTCCCAGTGGTGCATCTACTGGCACTTTTGAGGCTCACGAACTGCGTGATGGCGATAAAAGCCGTTATGGGGGCAAAGGCGTACTCAAAGCAGTACAAAACGTCAAAGAAGCACTTGCACCAAAATTACTAGGCTTGGATGCCCTCAACCAAGAACTCCTAGACCGCACGATGATCGCCATAGATGGTTCTCCTAACAAATCCAATTTGGGAGCTAATGCGATTTTGGGAGTTTCCCTTGCAGCTGCTAAAGCTGGTGCTGAATCTCTGGAAATTCCCCTATATCGCTATTTGGGTGGCCCTTTAGCGAATTTGCTCCCAGTGCCGTTGATGAATGTGATTAACGGTGGCGCACACGCATCAAACAACGTGGATTTTCAAGAGTTTATGATTGTCCCAATTGGCGCAACTTCCTTCCGGGAAGCATTGCGCTGGGGTGCAGAAGTGTTTGCCACCCTCAGTCAGGTATTGGATGAAAAGGGTTTGCTGACTGGCGTGGGCGATGAAGGCGGTTTTGCCCCTAACCTAGAATCTAATCAGGTGGCTTTAGAATTGCTGGTTGCTGCTATTAAGAAAGCTGGCTACAAACCAGGGGAAGAAGTAGCTTTGGCATTGGATGTGGCGGCTAGCGAATTTTACAAGAATGGGCAGTATGTTTACGATGGTAAACCTCACGCCCCAGCAGAGTTTATTGATTATTTAGGACAACTAGTTGATCAATACCCAATTGTGTCAATTGAAGATGGTTTACACGAAGAAGATTGGCAAAGTTGGCAATTGCTCACCCAGAAATTAGGTTCGCGGGTGCAATTGGTAGGGGATGACTTGTTTGTGACTAACGCCACTCGCTTGCAAAGAGGCATCCAGGAAAAAGCTGCTAATGCCATTTTGATTAAACTCAATCAAATTGGTTCTCTCACCGAAACCTTGGAAACTATTGACTTGGCAACTCGCAACAGTATCCGTTCAGTAATTAGCCATCGTTCTGGTGAAACAGAAGACACAACGATCGCTGATTTAGCCGTAGCAACTCGTGCCGGTCAAATCAAAACAGGTTCTCTCTGTCGCAGCGAACGGGTAGCAAAATATAATCGCTTGCTGCGAATTGAAGATGAACTAGGCGATCGCGCCGTTTATGCTGGTGCTGTCGGGTTAGGGCCTAAATAGAGTTAGGAGTTAAGAGTTAGGAGTTAGGAGTTTTTAATTCATAACTAATCACTCCTAATTCCTAACTGATTTAGGGATAAAACCCCAACTTGGGCAACCCCAAGGTTTCATCCCAGCCCATCATCAGGTTCAGACACTGAATCGCTTGACCCGCCTGTCCTTTAATTAAATTGTCAATTGCTGACATGACAATCACGCGACCTGTGCGTGGGTCAACTTCTACACCGATGTAACAAAGATTGCTGCCGTTAGCCCATTTGGTTTGGGGGTAAACGCCGCTACCGCAGACTTTCACCCAAGGAGAGTTGCGGTAGAAGGCTGAGAAAATTGTGATTAAATCATCTCGCACTAGACCAGGATCGCGCATTGTGGCATATACCGTTGCCAAAATACCGCGCACCATTGGGATAAGGTGGGGTGTAAATTGGATCATGAGTTCGTGACCAGCTAAGTCACTGCAAATTTGCTCAATTTCTGGGGTATGACGGTGACGGCCGATATTGAAAGCTGCTATGGAGTTGTCTGCTTCAGCTAGTAATAAGTTTGTTTGAGGTTGTCGTCCACTGCTAGATGTGCCAGACTTGGCATCGATAATAGCTGTTTCTGGGACGATTAAGCCTTGCTTTAAGAGTGGTGAAAGTGCAAGGAGACTAGCAGTGGGATATGAACCAGGACAACCAATGAGTTCAGCTTCGGCAATGCGATCGCGATAAAGTTCTGGTAATCCATAAACTGCTGTAGCTGCAATTGTGCGATCGCTTCTCTCTGTACCATACCAATTTGTATAAGTTGTCAAATCACTGAACCGATAGTCTGCACTCAAATCTAGTACTTTACATCCTTTTTCCAACAGTTTGGGCGCGATTTGGCAAGCCAGACCATTTGGTAAAGACAAGAAAACTACTTCACAGCGATAAGCAATTATTTCTGGTTCTACCGCCTCTATTGGCAGGTTAGTTGCATGAGCCAGATGCGGGTAGAGATCCCCAAAAGATTTGCCGATACTGCTCTCACCGCCTAAATAAACCAGTTCGACTTCTGGATGATCCATCAGTAGTCGTACTAACTGTACTCCGCCATAGCCCGACGCGCCAACAATCCCAACGGGTACGCGTCTAAATTTGCCCATGATCTGAAATCCTTATCCCATGAATGGTGAATTCGTTATCAGCTATCAACAATATCAGCGACTAGACGCACAGCGTACAAAATGCCTGAAACCCCTCTAGTTTTTCGGATAACAGGGAAGAGGATGCGGAAAAATAAATCTCCATGTCCCCGCGTCCTGTTCATCTTTTACTATCACTGCACTTTATCCCCACTTTTAATGGCAGAAATCTTTGCCACGTTATCAAATCATTGCTAGTCTACTTCTCTGCCTTATAAAGGAGCTACAATCTAAAAGAAGAAATTGTTAAAAAAATTTACGTTGGTAGCTGGAAATCTTTCTGTGTCACAGCCTAATACTACCCAAGCTTTTAAATTTGATTCGATTGATGCCGCTTTAGCAGACCTAAAATCTGGTCGCGTCATTGTAGTGGTAGATGATGAAAATAGAGAAAATGAAGGCGATTTAATCTGTGCTGCCCAATTTGCCACACCCGACATGATTAATTTCATGGCGGTGGAAGCTAGAGGGCTGATTTGTTTGGCAATGACAGGCGATCGCTTAGACGAGCTAGACTTACCCTTGATGGTAAGCAACATTACAGATACTAACCAAACTGCCTTCACTGTCAGTATTGATGCCGGGCCAGAATTGGGCGTGACCACTGGCATCTCAGCAGAAGACCGCGCCCGCACTATCCAGGTTACTCTCAATCCAGCCACAAAACCTACCGATTTACGTCGTCCTGGACATATTTTTCCCATTCGGGCTAAGGCTGGAGGCGTACTCAAACGCGCAGGACATACGGAAGCAGCTGTGGACTTAGCTCGACTAGCAGGGCTATACCCAGCAGGGGTAATTTGTGAAATTCAAAACTCCGATGGTTCAATGGCGCGGTTGCAGCAGTTAATTGAATATGCTAAACGTCACAATTTAAAAATTATTAGTATTGCGGATTTAATCAGTTATCGCCTCCAGCACGATCGCTTAGTGTACCGTGAGGTAATTACCAAGCTGCCAAGTCAATTTGGCCAGTTTGAAATTTACGCCTACCGCCACACTCTGGATAATACTGAACACGTTGCAATTGTCAAGGGCGATCCAGCTAACTTTAAAGATGAGCCTGTAATGGTGCGGATGCACTCAGAATGCTTAACTGGTGACGCTTTGGGTTCCTTGCGCTGCGACTGTCGAATGCAGTTACAAGCTGCACTAAAAATGATTGAGGCTGCGGGTCAAGGTGTAGTTGTATACCTGCGTCAAGAAGGACGGGGAATCGGCTTGATTAACAAGCTGAAAGCCTACTCGTTGCAGGATATGGGGCTGGATACAGTAGAGGCAAATGAGCGCTTGGGATTTCCCGCTGACTTGCGCGACTACGGCATGGGGGCACAAATGCTCATGGACTTAGGCATCAAAAAGATACGCCTGATTACCAATAATCCCCGTAAAATTGCTGGAGTTAAAGGCTATGGATTAGAAGTAGTCGATCGCTTGCCGTTATTGATTGAGGCAACCGACTACAATTCATATTACCTGGCAACAAAGGCGAAAAAGCTGGGCCACATGCTGTTACAGACTTATCTGGTAACAGTAGCAATTCATTGGCAAGATGACCCGGAAGCTGTGACGGAACGTTATGAACGCTTGGAGAAACTGCGACACTTAGCAAAAAGTAATGATTTATTATTGCAGGAAGAAGCGCGTCCATTAGCGATCGCTATATTTGATGAGCCATCTTTAACAGTACACTTGGGTTTTGATCAGCCAAAAGTTGCTAGTTCTGATTGGTATCAACAAAGTGGTCATCCTTATATACAGGCTATCTTCCAAATTCTGGACAACCTAGCAACTTTGCCTTACATCCAGAAAATAGAATTTCTGATTTCCTCTGGTTGCGATCCCTTGAGTAATTTACAAGTCCAACTGGATCGACAGACATTTTCAGATGGTACACTGCCTTCATCGATTAGCGATCGCCTTGAGACGCAGCAAATTTATAGCTTTAGCAAATAGCTTGGATGATTTTCTTCTAAGATACAAGGGTGTGTTATCGCGTAGCATAACGCACCACTTTTTATTTATTCACTCTATAGATTGGTCTAACTTGACGATAAGTTTTAAGTAAGCTCAGAAATCTATTACCATCAAAATTTATCGGGTCAACTTTTTTACCAGAACGGTCTACTAGATGGTGCGTAGTGATGCGATCATCTGGGACTTGACTTTGAGCAACTAACCAAGCAAGAGAATTATATTGAGCCTCCGTGTAGCCGCTATGGGATTGTTTGCTGCTAGCGTCATAGCCATCTGGGGGTGTTTCCAAAGAAACATGATAAGCAAAATTATTCACAGACGGGGGCAAACTTGGATTAGTCTTCACAGTTTCCACTCCATCAGGACTATCAAATACTGAGTTAGCTGCACCAAAAGCCCGCTTTTCTGGCGGTACTAGATAAACCACCGTTCCGTCTAACTTGATTAAGGCGTGGTAACTTGCTTGCACACTTTCATCATCATGGGCTACTTGAAAGAAATTAATGGCGCTGGAAGCAGAATAACCAGTTTCATGGAGGACGATAATTGGTTGGTTGTTGAGAGGAACGCCGTTAACATCTTGAGCGTACCGTTCTCCATAGTTCGTTGGGTTAACTAAGACAACTTCATAATTAGGCCTGTACTGTGCAAAAGCTTGAGTGGTTATATACCTTGCTATAGGCTTTTTAGCCTTGACTGGGGACTTAATAACATCTTGAGATTTCTTTTCTGGCTCTTTCGCTGATTGTAATTGTGCTTGGGGATATTGACTCCAGGCTGTAACCTGTGGATTTGATGTACGGGATGTTGTCGGATTATTTTGTAATTTTGTTGCTCGTCCAATTAGCAACACTACAATTAAAGCGATGAACATCAGCGAGATTAGTAGCACCCTAGTCGCCCAGTCTTTAAACCTCATTTTTCTAATACCCGTAAAACGGTAGATATTAACTTATAGCTAAACTCGCTTGTCCTTGCTAGAGGCGCACTTTTGTACGCCCCTATCGCTTATGGTATCCAAACTAGAATCGCTACAATACCTTAATTCTAGTTAAATATACGTTTTGAATCCCTGAAATAGTGCTATTACAAGCCATTTAATTTCAATGCCGTGGGTATCAAAGTCTTTATCGCCTAGCGCTCTTAATAAGGATGTTTTGCCCACACCCCTGGTGTGCGTAGGCGTAACCCTCCGCAGGCACCGCCCGAATCGACACATACATACGACTTATGCAGATGCAGACTATACAAAACTTTGGCGTTCTTGGCGGTTCGATAAATTAAGCTTTTTAGCAATTTTTGCGTAAGTCCTGATACAAAAAACCTAAATTTCATAAACTGTAACTTGGGCTAAGCATCTTAACGGAATTTGATCTCAGGGATGAAAATTAAGTGTTGTTACGGCAGATATAGTAATTTTTGATGGCTAGCATAAGAACAAGACACTGATACAGGACAAAGCTGAGTAATCAGTTAACTTCTTTATGCTTTACCGTCTAGCGTTAACCTCTAGCCTGGTGCTGGCAAGTGCATTAAGCGTGCAGGCATTCGCTTTAGATCAAGCTGTGCTAGCTCAAAATGCAGATGTTCCGTTCAGTGGAACAGTACCAGTTGAAGCTAGCTTTAGTTCTCCTGCCTCTGGCACTGCTGAACCAACTATTGCTAGCGATTCTGGCGGAATTCCGACAAAGTTTGAATCAGAAAGTCCTGCCACTATCGGTGTACAAAGCAGCACATCTGCCACTATCTCTGTTTCTCCCCCCAGGCTTGTATCTGGCCCTAGTGCCGATCCATCTGGCACAACGCACATTGGGTTTTTAAAATTTGGTTCGACCAATGTTCGCAGTGATGTTGGTAGTGGAAGCACAACTTTGCCAGCAGGTAACACCAATTTAGAGGTGGGTTTATTGGTAGAACGACCAGTAGCATTTACGCCGGGAATTTATACCTACGTTGTTACCTTAACGATCGCACCATAACTGTTTTCTCCAACCCTTATTTATTTTAAAAGGATTTAAAAATGATTCGTCGTTCTTTATTAACCGCTGCTTTGATAATTGTTGGTTCTGCTGCTCTTGCACCTAAAACAATGGCACAAACCGCTGATGTTCCGTTTACGGGAAATGTCGCTGGTGTCTGCAACTTCGATCAAATTACCCCTGGTAAATTGGGACTCAACCAGCAGACTAACCCAACTGCACTAGCGGCAATGTTTCCTGGAGGGGTATTTGGTAAGGTTATTGTTAGCTGTAACCAAGGTGCCAGAGTGAGTATATCTCAACCACAGCAAACCGGAGGTCCTGGGTTTACACCTATGTTCTCTGTCGGGGAGATCAATTCACCTTTTGGCAGTACGAGTTCTCAAGGTGGTGGTTCTCTGCCGCTGCCTCCTGGTGGCGGTTTGCCTTTGGATATAAACATGATAGTAGATAAGGGCAGTCCCCTTGTTCCTGGAAGCTACAGCTATGTGACAACCTTGACTATCGTGCCATAGTCTAAAATTTTTCCAGTTTCCCTTCAGATTGATTGAGAAAAATAGTTGCTGAATATCTTGTCGCTAGAGAATAAATCTTCAAGCGACAAGATATTTTTCTGATTACCCAGAGATAAAATAAGTCTGCTTTTGGGAACTATAAATCAGGAATTAAATTTACAATCCTGCCATAGTTATCAATATGTTCAATAATAATTGGCGCTCTCTAGCTGCTGTTAGTGCTGGCTTATTCGCCCTAATTTTGTTTCCTGTTGCTGCTAAAGCACAAATGAGCGTTTCTCCTCTGGTGATTGAAGCTAAAGCGGAACGCGGACAAGCCCAAGGAATGATCACGATTTCCAATACCAGTAAGACCCCTTCTCGGATTCGGATCTATGCTCAACCTTTCACATATAGCCGCGATGCAGGGTTTCAAACCTTATCCTCTAGCCCCAGTGACCTGACAAAATATCTGCAATTCTCACCGCGTGAGTTGACTGTCAAACCAGGAGAAGTCCGGCGAGTGCGCCTTATCAGTCGCTTGGCTCCTAATTTACCTGACGGGGAATATCGAGCGGTAGTGTTTAATGAAACTCTCACTGAATCAAAAGATGCTGCTGGTAATAACGTTACTTTAGTGGCACGAATTGGCGTGACATTATATGTCAGAAAAGGCAACCTTTCTCCCAAACTAGCAATTGATAGTGCCAGCTTTAATCCAGAGCAAAAACAAATTCAACTCTTAGTTCGGAATAGCGGTCAAGCAACTGTTCTCCCTAGTGTAAATTGGACTTTACGTCAAGGGCAAACTGTTGTCAAAACTGGGCGGGTAGATGCTAATGCTGTGGTGGCAAATAGCGATCGCAATTTCTTATTAAGTTACCCCAACAAAGACCAACCAGCCCTGAATCCTGGTCAATATCAGCTAAGTGGTGAGTTGTTCTGGGGTGAAGACAGTAATAAAAGTAAGTTGCCCTTCAATATAAATATTACTATTCCTACACAAACGGCTGCATCACAAAAGAAATAGCTTGTGTAATAATTCGTAATTCGTAATTCGTAATTCGTAATTAATAAATTCAAATTAAATCTGGCATCTGTAGCCTGGTTTGGGAGAATTAGTCTTGCTGTAAAAGACAGCATTAATATCGATAATTTTGCCTGCTGCGTGGGAATTATATGTTTGTAGAGACGTTGTATTGCAACGCCTTTATTTTTATAAGAGATTTTACTGGAAAATGAAAAATTTGTGCAACTTCGGTTATTAACTAGTAGAGGTAAGTATCTGCTAGCTGCGATCGCTCTGATCTGTCAAATTATTATCACCCCTGCGAAGGCAGATACACCTGCGATTTCAAATTCCCAAACGCCCACAACTATCCAATTAGCGAAGGATTCCGAATTTAAAGTTTTTCCCGTAGGATTGAATGTAGGGAACCGCAATGTCAATCCTAGCATTTTAGTGCGTGGTCAAGAAGATGGTTCTGAAGCAATTGATTTTGCAAATTGGCTGTTACCCTATGATGCTGTAATTCAAGGGTTGAAATTAAATATTACCACTTTACCTGATGGTCAATTAGAAGTGCGATCGCCTGGTGTTGTGACTCGCATCGATCCAACGAAACTTCGCACCGATCCAGAATTAGGATTAGTCTTTACAATTCAAAATTTACAAACTCTATTTGGCGTAGCGGCAAAATTTGATATCAATGAATACGCCATTGTTTTGGATGTTCCAGGACTAGATCAATCTAGTGGCAAACTAGCAGAAACGGAAACTCCGATTCAACTAGAAGGATTACCACACGTTGCACCTCAAAAGTTTAGTATCGCCGCAATTGAACAGAAGGTAAATGCTAGCGGTAGTGCTACCAGATCGACAAACTATAGAGGTGATTTTCTTGCTGTTGGTAGTGCTTTTGGTGGTTCGTGGTTCATCCGCACCGATCAACCAAATCTAGAAAATCTACAAACTTGGAATATTGCCGAAGCGCAGTTTCTGCGACAAACTAATTCAGCTGATTATTTTGTAGGTTCCCAGCCAACGTTTTGGCAAACTCAAGGAACAGGAGACTATTGGGGTTTTACATCCATTCAACGACAGGGGTTTGTACCACCTCAACCCTTTGGTGGTGGTTCTTCTGATCCTCGCCAACGTTTACAAGCAGATTCTATTGGACGCACAATTTCTGGTAAGGCTGAACCAGGTACATTAGCGCGGTTAGTACAAGGTTTTGGCGATCGCGTGATTGCCGAAATTTTAGTTGATTCTTCTGGCATTTACCGCTTTGAAAATATTAAAAGCCAAAATCAATTTTTGGGCAACAATTATCGCGTTTTGCTCTATCCCCAAGGGCGACTCACCGCACAACCAGAAATTCAAGAAGCTACTTTTTCTACAGTACTAGGACAATTACCAGCAGGTGCTTCAGGATTAATCGTTTCTGGTGGCTTACGACGGGATTTTGTTGAAAATCAAAGTCTGTTGGGAAACTTTTCTGACTTCCGGGGGGGAATTGCTGGGCGTTGGGGTTTATCAGAAAATCTGACAGTAGGCTTAGGTGGAGTGTACGACGAATCGCCTAGAGCCTTAGCAGAATTATTTTGGCGTCCTGGAAAGTTACCTTTGCAGGTAGCAGTTTCAGCACTGACGGGTAATAAGTGGGCTGTGAACACAGATATTCGCTATAATCCATCTTCCAGCTTGAGTGCTGCATTTACCAGCGATCGCTTGTCTAGCCGTTTTAATTTAGATTGGCGAGTTTTGCCTCAATTCACCTTATTCGCCAGTACTGATACAGCTGATGCAACATCTGGGGGAATGCAATTTAACTTGAATGGCAAAGATGCCTTTACCTTTGCCCGTGTCAGCTTAGATACTAAAAACCGCCTGCGCTGGAATTTGCTGCAACGTCTTGGGAAACTAGAATTAACGCAACGCGGTAACGAAATTGGCAGTTTGTCGGAACTGACTTACAACTTTTCTAAAAATAGCTTTTCTAATAGTGGCAGTTCACTGCTGTTAAATTATGAAACACAGAATCAAAATCGTAGCGACAGCTTGCTAAGTGTGAGTTGGCGGTATCGTTCACAACAACAGGCGATTGATGGTAGCTATCAGTGGGAAGCACAGTTGGGCTATGGTATTGGTTCTCAGGGTAGTGGACTACTAGCCACATTATCAACAACAGTTTTACCAGGTTTGCTATTACGGGCGCGTTATCAAGGTGTATCGCCGAGTTCCGATGAAGCAACTTTCAGCATAGATTTAGCTTCTAGCCTGAATTTACAAGGGGGTATTAGTCCAGGCGATCGCCGTTCTAGTTACTTCCGTACACAAGGCGGACTTTTGATTAAGCCATTTTTTGACCGAAACAATAACGGCAAACTGGATGGAAGGGAAGAAGTTTATACAGATAACGCTGATTTATTGTTGACTTTGAACAATAAACCGCTTAAGTCATTTTTACCACAAATCCAGGGCGATGCCTGCGGCGGGCTTTGCCTACGCACTTTAGTAAGGATGTCTCCTGGCGTTTATCGCCTCGACCTCGATCCAGCAGGTTTACCTCCTGATTGGCAGGCTGCGGCTGAATCCTTAGCCGTTGATGTGATTGCTGGTAGTTACACCTCTGTGATGATTCCGTTAATTCGTTCTTACACGCGATCGGGAGTAGTTACGGATGCTCAAGGTCAAGCGATCGCAGGCGCACGGGTAGAAGCCATACAACCAGATCAAGGAACTCGGCGTTTTTCTGTTACCAACGGTGCTGGAGTCTATTATTTAGAAGGCTTACCACAGGGAAAATATACTCTACAAATCAACGGTAAATCTGCTGGTAGCTTGAAATTAGAAGAGTCTTCTGAACCATTTCAAGAGCTTAATTTGCAACAGCCATCAATCCCCTAAGGGGAAACACGGTACAATCCAAAGGCACTTTTATTGTTACCAACGCGGGTTAAGGATGGAAGCAAATTTTCTGACGGCTGTTTTTCTGCCTCTAGCTCTATTTATTATCATGTTAGGCATGGGGTTAACCTTGACCCTAGAAGACTTTAAGCGAGTTGTAATCTATCCCAAAGCAGTGGTGATTGGCTTGGTGGCGCAGTTGATCATGTTGCCGATTGTGGGCTTTGGCATTGCGTCGGTGTTTCCCCTTGACCCACAATTAGCAGTAGGTGTGATGATTTTAGCAGCCTGTCCCGGTGGCGCTACTTCTAATATGATTACGTTTTTGGCTGGGGGTGATGTTGCTCTTTCTGTGACCCTAACAGCTATTAGTAGTTTTATTACGGTTTTTACGATTCCTCTGGTAGTAAATTTGTCAATGCAGAGATTTTTGGGAGAAGGAACAACGCTACAATTACCTTTCTTAAGTACTGTTTTGCAGATTGCGGTGATTACACTTCTACCTATAGCAATTGGGATGATAGCCAAGCGGTATGCACCCGGATTGGCAGACAAGGCAGATAAACCTGTGAAGTGGCTGTCTTTATTTTTCCTGGCGGTGGTAATTACTGGAGTGCTGCTGCGAGAACGGAATAATTTTATTTCTTACGTAATAGATGTGGGCTGGGCAACTCTGGTTTTGAATGTGGTTGCAATGGCTTTAGGTTTTGCGATCGCTACCTTAACCCGATTAGGAGAAAAACGCGTTACGGCAATTACAGTAGAAGTAGGAATTCAAAATGGGACACTGGCGATCGCGATCGCTTCTACGCCTACACTGCTGAATACTCCCACAATGGCCATTCCTGGGGCAATTTATGGTCTGCTAATGTTTGTGACTGGTGCTGGATTTGCTTGGTGGGCTAGTCGTCGTCAAGGCTTGTTGAAAGCATAAAGATAATTTGCCTCATCGGTTAAAAGTATTTGTACAAATTAAATTATCCAATCTTGTTTTGTTGATGTTTCTTGCCTCTTCTGCTAAACCAATTGATGACAATCTTAAGAATTTTGTAGACGAAATTGAAGCGCAAAGTCCTAGTTTGTCAGTTTTAGCAGCGCGTCAATTTCGCTATAGCCTAGGTCAAACTCCTGTAGAAATAAATATTAAGGAACCACGCCAGTTTAACGTCCTCGAAGAATTTATCATCCGCGCTGCGATTGAATTTCAACCACCACCAACAGAGGATGAATTAGCCTCTGTACTTGGGCTTGATTCTGTATTTATTAAAACTACTACTGCAACTCTTCGTTCATTACAAACTCTATCAGCAACATCGCCAATTACAGTTACTTCTGAAGGCCGCTCATTTTATGAAAAAGGGTCTGTACCACAGCCGCCATATGCTGTACAAATTAATGCTATTATAGACCCCTTAAGCGACAAAATCACATTTCAATCTGAATCCTTAAATGAGACAGTGATAAATTTGCCTGATTTGGCAGACTTTATAACTATTGATAATACAATTGCTGATATTGCTTCCTTACCGCTTGAGGAAATCCAAAAAAGTATTCAAACTTCAGGTTTAGAACTTCATATCCCAGAAGAGGGAAAAATCGTCACTTCCTGTAAGGTACTAGCTTCGACTCAAAAAATTTGGAGAAAAATATCGCTTTTCATTATCTTCGATGCTCTTGAAGATAAATTGAGCATTCAAATAAAAAATGGAAAGCAAATTTTAGAGCCAGCATCAAATTGGTTAGAACTGTTACATGCTGAAGGTAAAATATCCTTGCAAACATTATGCAAATTGTCAACCGAAACCATCAATTTTCAACGTGAAGCCATTCTCAAGCAGAAAAATACTGAAATAGAAGCTAGACTCGAAAAGATTCGCCAAAAGGCGCTAGAATCTGCCACAAAAGCTGGTGAAAAAGTAGATAACTATAAAGCGTTAGGTGAAGCTGTACAGTTACGCGATGGACAAATTAGCCTAGTTTTTTCAGAAGTTTTAAATTCAGCTAAAAGTCAGATTCTAATCTATTCTCCTTGGGTTAATCAGGCAGTTGTCAATGAAAAATTTCTAAATTTATTACAGAAATTGGCTAATCGTGGAGTTCGGATTTTAATTGGACATGGAATTGCACGGCTACAAGAAGATGAAGATAAACCAATTCCACCAGAAGTAGAGAAAAAACTTCGAGCGATCAAAACACCTCATGGTTTACCATCTGCACAGGTTTTTTGGTTGGGAGATTCCCATGTCAAAGAAGTAATAGTTGATAAAGAAATCTATCTTTGCGGATCTCATAACTGGCTATCTTATCGCGGCGATTATCTACCACAAGGCGAGTCAGTTTATAAAGTTACAATTCCGCATCAAGTCCAGGAAGCTTATGAATTTCTCGCTAATCGCTTCCAAAATCATGCTCAAAAATTATGGAAAAATGCTCTAGAAAACCGCGACTCTAAACTGGCTATAGAGTCTTTATGTGTGTGGGGTGTGCTAGGTATGGAAGATATTGCACTCAAAGAAATACAGAAAAATAATTGGTTTGAGCTTCTGCCTGTATGGTTAAATGTAGCACTACAGGGATTGAAATCGAAAAACTTATCATGTGATTCAGCAAGTTTTAAAAGTGCACTTTCGTTGCTGAGTCAAGTTTCTACTGAAGAGGAATTTATTGAGTTATTGCAGCAGGGATGGTGTAAAGTTATCGGCGCGATCGCAATTAACAATCCCAAAACTGCTTTAAACTTACTTAGTGATGAAGTATGGGCGCAGTTTCTACGCCTCAATATTGCCCAAAAGAGTGATTCACCTGAGAATTTTATTTCGCAATATACCTAAAAGAAAACAAACCTAGTACGGAGCTTTTCAGTTTAAATTAGCTCTTTGAAATAACAAAATTTCTGAACATACATGTTGCCGAACTATACAGTGCGGAGATTAAACTAGTGTATTTTTTAGCTTCAGTATTAATGATTCTCCGAAAGACAGCCAATAAATTCGTCGTCCTGATTTGGTATGAATTATCAATTAAATGATTCTTAACCTTTGATTGACTTAAAGATAGATCCAGAGATTCGTCTTATTCGATACAATTTATAGGTAGAGAGAGCCGAGGAGAACAAGGTGGTCTTATTAAAAGGCTTTGAGATTGAGATGTACACTGGCACACCTCAAGGTGAAATCGTCGGTCTCTCCGACAAGATCGTTGCGGCTTTGGATGGATTTATGCGAGAGCCAGATAGCCGCAATGTGGAATACATAACCCAACCATCCCATAATTACGAAAATTTATTGTGTGCCTTGCTGCGTCCCCGGCAGGAGTTGCGAAACTACCTCAATCGTTTGGGCGATTATACCTTGATACCGGGGAGTACTTTATCTTTGGGTGGAGGCGATCGCTTTCTGCGTTCCGATCCAGCAAACCCTTATCATGACTACATTGAAAACACCTACGGGACAAAAGTAGTCACCGCCAGCGTACACATCAATATAGGTATCAGCGACCCAGAAGTATTAATGCGGGCGTGTCGGGTGATCCGTATGGAAGCACCTCTATTTCTCGCCCTCAGCGCCTCATCTCCCTTCCTCGATGGCAAAGCTACTGGCTATCACTCCACCCGTTGGGGCGTATTTCCACAAACGCCTAGCCATGTGCCGTTATTTGCCAGCCACGCCGATCATATTCAGTGGGTGGAAGATCAACTCGTTGCAGGAACCATGCAAAACGTGCGGCATTTGTGGGCATCGGTGCGACCAAATGGCGATCGCCGTCCCTATGACCTAAATCGCCTAGAATTGCGAATTTGCGATTTAGTCACAGATCCCATTGCCTTGCTAGCCATTACTGCCTTATTAGAGGCGCGTTTATTGCAAATAATCGAAAATCCCAGCATCGATCCATTAACTCAAAGTACTTTCTCTGCTGAAGAACTCGTCACCCTGACTGCTGACAACGAAGCTGCTGTTGCTGCTGGTAGTCTCGATGCTCATTTGAGGCATTGGCAAGATGGCAGAAGTATTCTAGCCAGAGATTGGATTTCTGAAATGTACCAAAATGTTTGGGCGATCGCTAAACAACGAGGCTTTGGCTGTTTCCTCTCGCCCTTGCACAAAATCCTCCGCGAAGGCAATGAAGCTCAACAATGGTTGCAATTACACGCAGTCGGTTTTGACAGCCAGCGCGTTATCACTCAAGCTATTGTCGCCACTCAAGAGCGCGAAATCGAACTCGAAGACAAATTGTGTTCGTCCCTACTGGCATAGTCTTAAGGAGCAGAAAGGTAGGGGAGGGTGAAGGAGACAAATTAATGCCCAGTCTCCGGCCCCTACCCACATCTCCCGTCTTTAGACAATTTTCTTGGAGACGCTACCAGCCCTAAAAGACACAAACACTTACTTTTTCTACATAAAACTTAATATTTTCCAATTTAAGCCAAATATCTTCTCAGGCATTGCTCTGGGAGGGTTTACGCTTCGTTTTAAAAATCTAATCGATGGAGGATGCTTGATTATTATTAACAAAACCTATGAATAGCCTCTATCTTTTGGTAGATTTAACATTGACAATAATTTTTTTTATACCATACGTAAATCATACGGTAAATGCCTCAGGTAGTTTTAGTTAACCCGCAAATCCCTCCTAATACAGGTAATATTGCCCGTACTTGTGCAGCTACGGGTACAGAGTTGCATTTGGTGGGGCCTTTAGGATTTGAAATTAGCGATCGCTACCTCAAAAGAGCTGGCTTGGATTACTGGCCTTATGTCAAGCTACACTATCACGAATCGCTAGAAGCCTTTAAAAACGTACATCAGGAGCGTGGAGGCAGATGGTTAGGTTTTACTGTTGGTGGAAATTGTAATTATGTAAGCTTTCAGTTTCAAGCTGATGATTGGTTGCTGTTTGGTAGTGAAACTACGGGCTTACCACCAGAAATTCTGTCAGATTGCGATGCTACTCTGTATATTCCCATGAGCCAACCGGGGGTTCGCAGCTTGAATCTGTCAGTGAGTGTAGCAATTGGATTATTTGAAACCCGTCGTCAGTTAGGCTATCTACAATAGTTGTTTACCTTCATATTTATAAGTAATTATACTTATTGTATCTCCAGATATCTATTAGACGAATGATTTATGGCAGCAAAAAATTTCTTGATTACTGCAATAATATGTAAAACAATATACTTAAAATTGGTTTTTTTCGTAAATTGTAGTGGAAGATACTTACAAGGAGAAGAAGGTTATTATAAGAAATTTGTATATAAAACTTGGGATATTGCCAAATTTGAATGATAGATTTTGATGAATTTGAAACATCCTAAATTGGGGGTGAAAACCGCTATAATCCTCTCATGCCATGAATTTGAGCGATTTTAGCTCAATGAACTCTAGAAAGCAGCCCTAAAGTAGCCAATAGTTCATACGGTTGTTTTTTAGGGAATAATCAACGTAAAGTCTCGTGTTGAGAAGGCTGATTGGGTAGAAATATCTTGAAGATATCTACAGTAGGGGGCATCACTTTTCCAGAAGTCGCAACAATCTAATTCTCGGCAGCGACTATGGACTTGGCAAATAGTTTGTCCAGTCCCCGCGATTGACGCAAGACAAGCGCGGACAATGGTAAAGAGTAAAACGTCCTAAGTGGTGTTAGGAGTGGTTCGGACAAGTAAACACAGCAAAATTTAAGTTTTGCTAACACATGTGAACTTGTCTAAATCAGAGAAGCAGGTTAATCTTGCGTAAGCATCTCTGGTGAATGTGATCTTGATCTATTATTTGTTGTGATCTAAATCATTGACTAGTATCCAACTGAAAAATCGAGGTCAGTTAAGCGCTAGTGATCATAGGAGGTCGTCTTTGAAACGAGCATTAAAAAAGAGAGTAAAAGCTGTGTTGAACAATAACCCCAGCAGCGATGATGCCCCGGTAGAACTGCTAAATGTGATGAATCCAAAAGTTAACCGCCGGGTGCGGACAAAAGCCGCCATGATTGGCTTGGCAATCTCTATGGGAGCAACCAGCCTTTTGGTGACTCGACAAAGCGATCAAGCCCAAGCAGCGGTGCCAGTAGGAAGCCAAAAGGCAAGCTCAACGATTCCTGCTGTTCCTGACACTGAGGTGAAATTCGCCTCCACAAAGCTGGAGTCCCAAGCAGTCTCATCAGCGACCGTGCCGGAAAATCCTGTTATCGTGGAACCAACGGCAGTCTCACAAGTGCCTGGGCTTGAAGCTAAATGGCAAGTCGCGGCAAATGGAATGTCTTTGCAAGTTCCTGCATCAGAAACGTTTTCCCAAGGAACAACAGTTTATAAAAATTCTACCTACCTGAAGCCCCAAGTGGCACAGGGATTGAACAATACCTTAGCTGAGACTAGTTTTCCAACAGTCAATAATCTGTCTGACTCTAGTGCTGATGGTGTTGGTATTACAAATGCATCATTAACTGCCCAGCCACAGACAGTGGCAATATCTGGCGCAGCCAACAGTGAAATAAATGCACAACTGAAGGCGCAACAAGAGTTCGCACTGAATCGCTTACAAGAAAAATCGAATCGGTTAAGAAATAGTCTGGCACAGTTGCGGTCTGGAGATACCAAAGATTTATCCCAAGCTGATATGGGGTTGGCGCAGTCGACTGTAGTAGAGAAGACTGTATTAGCCCAGTCGGACACTTTTGGCGATACAAGCAAAGCGAACTTGATATCGAAGTTAAAACAGAAGACACAGACGAGTGCACTGACACCAGCTACACCAACAGTTATTGCGTCCTCGACTCGAACAGATTACGAAGTTAAGCCTGGAGATACACTAGCAGCGATCGCCAGCAGATACAATACTTCAGTATCAGAAATAGTTAAGGCAAATAACCTCAATAATCCAAATGAACTGCAAATTAGTCAAAAACTAGTTATTCCTGCTGTTCAAGTTGAGGCAACTGTAGCGACTAAGCCTACTTTCGTAGAGACCAGCAAAACTCCAAAGGTAGCCACCTCCCCGGTGAACATTGGTAGTGCCAACTCATATCTACCTACTTCACAATCACCAACTATTGCCGATAACAGTAGCAGCATTACCGCCCCTACACCGGTAACTGTTCAGGTTCAGGCAAATAGTGCGACCGACTTAGAAACAGCCCCCTCCACGGCTAGTTCTTATGGCGTGGGTGGTGACATTCCAGTGCCAAAAGCTTTTGCCGAAATGCAACAGCCTAAAACACCAGCAAATAGGGTAGCAAGGGGAAACAATAACAATAATGACCGCTTACGGGGCTTACAAGCGGAAATCCAGAGGTTACAGCAGAAATATCGCGCTCAACAGTCTGGTAACTTAGTTGTGTCGGCAGCAGCTACTGAAACTAATAATGCTGCGATGCTCACTCCTATTTCTACCCCTAATAATTTCACTGTACCCAACTCTGCTGCTAGACCAAATAGTGTAGCTATACCAATTCCAGTTCCTACACCGATTCAGTCTGTTCAGTCTAACTATAGCGCTCAACCAATTAAGACCCAATTCCGTGCGACTGTACGCCCTAACGAAGCAATAAACCCAGAGTTCTTACCTAATCTAGGGTCTGCTAGCCAGTGGACTCCCTCTCGCGCTCCATCTGCCACAAAGGTTGCAACTCCTCCTGGAAGAGTAAATGCTTCTGACTCCTTAGGAAAGATGCGGGGAACTACAGTTTCTCCACAGATAGTACCGCCTTTGGCAGCAGTGGATCAGTATCTGCCCAGACCCATTGACGAACTTACACCTCCTCCATCTTCCTCAACCATATCTTACACATGGCCAGCGAAAGGTACGCTCACTTCTGGCTATGGCTGGCGCTGGGGTAGAATGCACAAAGGAATTGACGTTGCTAACTCCACTGGCACGCCAGTTGTCGCCTCAGCTGAGGGGACGATAGAAAAAGCTGGTTGGAACAAAGGTGGTTACGGCAACCTTGTCGAAATCCGTCATCCTGATGGCAGCACGACTCGCTATGCTCATAACAGCAAGATTCTGGTGCAACCTGGTCAGCAGGTGAATCAAGGAGAAACAATTGCCTTAATGGGTAGCACTGGTCACAGTACTGGGCCACACACTCACTTTGAAATTCATCGATCAGGCAAGGGTGCTGTTAACCCAATTGCCATGTTACCGGATCGCATATAATTACTTGCCTTTCTGTAACTAAATCATCGCCTTGTTTTGTTGAGGGAGTTTACCTCCCTCTTTTGCTTTCTATGACCTTAACAGGGATAAAAGCTGTAAGAAAATTGCAAAAATCCTAGTCTTGAGCAAATTTGTATGCTATACTAGTTTATGATTTGAAGATATATGGCTCAGTAGCTCAGTTGGTTAGAGCGCGGGACTCATAAGCCTGAGGTCGTTGGTTCAATTCCAACCTGAGCCACTTTAAAAAAACGATTATATAAGGGTTTCAGCTCCTAGTTGTACATTCACAAATTAGATGTCGCCGTTCACAAATTAATGTCGTTTTTCACACATTAATGTCGCTCTTTCACTAATTGCTGTCGTAGCTCATTTGAGACAACCGTTCACAAATTAATGTCGCAATATTAGTGACTTATCGACTTTGAGCGGTGACAGGTCAACATCAGATTTGCCAAATAGGAGACCATAAGCTTAAGTTTAACTTAAGCTCTAAAAACTTTTACTCTACCTTACTTAAACAGAGAACTTTTGTTCTTTATAGTTAAGCAGGTTGGAGTTGAACCCTTTCAACCCATACCCATATCTCGTAATCTTTATATTTTCACCAGCCCTGCACTGGAAAAATTTATATAACTTGTCCTTTCTTGCTCATCGTTAGGTATTACATCTTCAATCCATTTTTGCCGGAAGGAATTGTAACTTACCATCGCCCTTGGGGTCGATATAGAAAATTTTCTTTCAACCCGCTTGACACGGAAAGGGTCATTGTAATTGGCGACCGCACTCCCATGCCCATTAATGCTTTCAACCCGCTCAACACGGGAAGGATCATTGTACCTTTGAGGTAGCGATAGGCAAGGATACTATAACTTTCAACCCGCTCAACACGGGAAGGGTCATTGTACCATGAGGGTTGCAGGGGGATGTCCTCCAATGCAGCCTTTCAACCCGCTCAACACGGGAAGGGTCATTGTACCATTTCCCTCAATGAATGTGTCTCCACACATAAACCTTTCAACCCGCTCAACACGGGAAGGGTCATTGTACCCCTTCCTGTATAGAATCCTTGTTTTGTGAAGGATTCCAGAGTTGATAGCGCGGATCTATATTCCACCCTTCTTCAACTACCGTTTGAATGGGCAATTTGTGTGCCATTAAACGCTAAAACCCTTTCACCGCAAGCAAGCGCGAATCGACTGAAAATTTTTAATCTCTTCTAATGCCTGAAAACAAGGATTGGTATGGGTTCCCCCTTGGTCGGAGGTGATTTAGTAGCCACTACAGCAGTATATCTGCGCCCTTATTGCTGGGAGCGCACCTTATTCCTGTCTGGAGACAGCAGCATCAGGGTGAGCAGCTACTAGGGTCAGAAAGCAAGACTATCTTCCAATAGTCAAACTACCCCATATTTTTCACAGTTCAGCGGTTACAAAGAACATGAACTGCGGCGCTATTACTTATTTTATTGTCAAGGTTCAGTATATTTGCTCAATCTGAAGATTAAGATTTATTTTGACGAAAATGGTAAGCAGCGATCGCTAAATCTCGCGCTTTTTCTTGAGGACTATCTCGAATAGGTTGTGGGCCTTGTTCTATAGAAATGTTTGCCTTAGCTGCTTGGCTTTGAATACACTCGATCAATCTGTTGTAGCTCCAACGATGAATGCTCTGGCGGTACTGTTTAGCATACTGTTGCTGACCTTCTTTGTAATTAGGACATCTTTTCAATGCCCTAGCTTCTATTTCACTTTGGATGCTCTCGCGTACATTTTTCATTGTGGGTAGAACAATGCTGCCAGCTTGGTAATTTTTGGCTAACATGATAATTGCTTGTGCTAGTAAGTTATCAATGTGCTTTCCTAACTCCAATTCTGACAACTTAATTTGTGTGTTGCTTTTTTGGGCTTTGTGGCGTTCATGAGAATTACGTTGCTGCTGCTGTCGCTGGCGGTTCAGTAACTTGTAATTATCACCAAGTAGCTGTTTAACACTTCGATACGCAAGAACTTTATTTGTGGAGCAGTCAACAATAGCTATTGTTGCAGGCTTTTCTAAACCCAAACTCACACCAATGAGAATTGATGTTTTGCCCTGATACAAGTTTTGATTAGGACGTGGGTAGGCGGTATTGATTTTAGTGAGTGTTGAGTTAAGGCGTTTAACATAGATTTGCTGATTTTTATTTAAGCTTTCTTTTTTTTCGATGTCTGCCAGTTTTTGAGTAATTTCGTCTACTTTTTCTTGCCTAAACTCCTGAGTCCCTTCAATCGTCCACAGACGAGTATCAACGCTGCAATAAAGAGTTAAACGATGAATCTTCCAGGGAAGGTCATTACCTTTATTGTCTTGCCATGCTAAACGTCCTGAACGTAAAGTAAAGAGAGAAGATGAATGCTGGTCTTTGTTGTTGCGCTTAATGCTCTGATCTTCTAAAAATCTTTGAAACCAATAAATTTGTTTATTATCGCAGTAAATTTCAAAGATATGATTATTGAACTCTTTACCTGAGAAGCTAAGACAAATACGACCTTTTTCATTTTTTGACCAAATAAGGTCTTCGTTGCTTGTGAATTGAACTGGAAATGGTATCGAACTAGAATTTTGTAAGAGATACTTCTGCCAAATTTTAACTTGATTTTCGCTTTCAGGAACAGTGGTGGTTGCTACTAAAAGGCTTTGCAGCCACTCTTGTCCTGTCAAATCACGACCACTGGGTATCCTCGATTGCAGTTGTTCTTTAAGACGTTCAATTTCTCGGACTTTCTTACTACGACGTAGAGAATACCGATTAGGGTCTTCCTCTTCTTCGCTAACCTGACAATTATTTTTCAATAAGTAAGCGATAGCACACCGATTAAGAGGATTTTTTGCTTGATCATAAGCCTTAAATAAAATGTCAAACAGTATGTAATTATTGTTTTTGCTTTTACTTTTTTTAGTTTTATTTACATTTTCCTTTTTAATATCCGGCTTATTAGTTTCTTCAAACTTAGCAATATAGTGCGGTAAAATTTCAATAGCTTTAGCCCGAATAATATTTAAACTAAAGTTACTTTCTTGTTCCAGTTCTACATCACTTTTAAGCATATTGAGCCAATGATCTTTTTTATCGATTTTTTGTTGTCGTTCTTTCTGTAATGCCAACCAAGACTTGTAGATATACTCGACTACTTCAATAGCTGATTTGTAAAAACGCTTAGGTTGGTTAACAAAGCGTTCTTGACTACTGAGTGAGTCACACAGTGGTTTGATTACTCCATCTGGTAATTTGCCCTTCTTCAACCACTGCTCCATATCAGGATGTATTCTTACCTGTTCAAGTAGTTCATTAATCAAAGGTGTATTCTTGTCCGCCATCAATTGCCACAGATGGCGGCGGGTATCTTCGCTGGCTACTAATCGACATTGAATAGTGATCACGCTCATAGCGGCTTCTGTTATTTAAACTTCACTAAATACACCAATATTATTAAAATAACACTTATAGTGTGCAATATTACATTTATTATATGTAGATTTATGATTGATAGTACCTCACTATTAGGCTGTGAGGGAAAATAACATCAATATTGAATATCGTTTTGGAAAAGCGATAAGACGAAGAAGGCGAGAGCTAGATTACTCTCAAGAAGAACTAGCTGAAAAAGCTGGGCTTCACCGTAATTACATCTCAAGTATTGAGACAGGAACCCGTAATCCTTCTCTCAAAAATGTTGAAAAGCTTGCAAAAGCACTGAACATCTCCATTTCTGCTCTTTTTATCAACTACGATATTGAGGCAGAGCATAAATCAGAAAAAGATACTGAGTGTTAATTTATAGTGTTTTAGTACACACGGGCATAAATTTGTCCTTCCAGTACTACAAAAAAATACAAACACGCCAAAAATTAAGAAAGAGACGTGGCTAACCTCACGTCTCCAGGTGATAGGAGAAAAACCATTAAGCGGCTACATCCGCGACCAGTAACCCGTTGACAGCAATGATCAAAAGTTGCGCTGAAGCAGAGGTATCACAGCAATGTCTTTTATCGCTATTGCAGGGTTGTGTTACCCATTTACCCTCAAGATTCTGATAAAAAGTTCCAAGCAGATGGGAACCATTCCAAACTCGATAAAGTTCTCCCCAATCATCTGGTACTGAGTCAATTTCAATTTCTGGTGCTACTGCGTCAGCTAAATGGTCAACATATTCCTCAAACTCTGCTTGAGCCGAGGTTTGGTTGTCAAATTCATCTTGTACAATCATCTGAGTAACCTCATTAACGGGGTTTAACAAAAGGCGATCGCAGTCTCTTCCCGGAGGGCGATCGCCTTTGTCTTGTTACTATATTGTAGTTACTTGTTATTACTAAGGCAAGAGCGTTACTACAAAATTTTCAAAATTCGCCACAATTAGGGTAAATAGAGTTATTACAGATTGAAAGTTTTCAGCAGAAAGTAGTATGGCAAAGCGGCAGACAACAAAATTGAGCAATCAGATCATTGTTAGAATGGACGATGAGACAAAGGAAGCTTTTATGAATAAAGCTAAGGCTGAAGGCAAGACAGCCTCAGAATTGATCATGGGATGGATTCGTTCTTACATGGCTGAAGAACTCCAAGGAACTCCAGACTTAGCCAAAATGCAAGCGGACTTGGAGAATCTAAAACAACAAGTTGCTGCACTCCAAAATGAATACTTGGGAAAATTAGCAGCCTGAGAGAAGAGAACGATTCTCTCAGGCTATGGATAGATCAAATTATCAGTTCTGCCCCTAAGAACCCAAAAAACCCGTCAGATGCCTGACGGGTTTAGTTTTGTTAGGGAGATTAACTATGGGAAGATATGCAGTTACTACGAGTAATAAATAGGTAGTAACTAAATTTAAGATTCCGATCGCACTCAAATCCGTTAACCCATAAGACTTTCCCTTACTTCTTTGGGTGTGACGTAATGCTTTACCTCATTACTATCTAACAAGTTTATGTATCTCAACTTCATTCTTGTTCAAATCCCTGATTACTAAATTTGAGAACCCTACAGTTCTCGCTAACTGTGCGAATCACGTTCTCTGGCACTCCTTCAGGGACAGTGACCTGAAGTTCTAAGGTAATTTCTACTTCAGCATCTACTAAACTACTGAGGTGTTGAATAACCTCGTCTGCTATCTGTCCTATGTCACGTCTTAGCCGCAATGCGTCCAATTTGACTGAACCATAGAAACGTTTTGGTGGAACTATGACAGTTACTTGGCTATCAGAGGAGCCATTTTCTGTTATTACAATGTCAATAGTTTTGTCTTTTTCAGTCTTGTAGCTTCCTGTTTTTTCTTTAAATACTGGTGGAGTTACTTTAGCAGCAGCATCTGCGTCAATTTGGCGTTGCGCTACTTCTGGCTTAACTATCAGATTTTGACTACTAAGGGTTACGGTAATGTGTTCAGCTGCTTTCAAACCAAGATAACGTCCTTTGGATTCATCCCAGCCTGTGGCATAAGCAAAGTTTTCATTCCATAGTAACGCTGCAACTCCTTCTGCGATCGCTTGTAATAGCACTTGTTGATTTTTGATGCGTGGCAGGTAAAGGTAGTACGCTAAGTACTCCCACAACTTTTTAAGGTCGAGGTGGTTTACATCGCGCCAGAGATATGGATCGAGGGCTTCTAGGCGCAGGCGACTAGCGGCATAGTTAGCAATCAAATGTTCTTCATGAACTGCTTTGCGGCTTGCTTGCAGAATAGGAGAGTCTTGCTTTTGCAATCGGATTTCTTGCCATTCAATCTCTCCTTGAGGGTCGGGTTGCATCGGTACTAACAGCCAGATGTAAGCCTCCTGAATTAAACTTTTTACATCTTTGTCGGTTTGCTGTTGTTTAGTCGTCGCCTGATTGCTTTGAAAAACATCTAAGTTTAAGGCTTCTTTATCCCGAATAATCGAATTCCAGGCGAGGTACTGGCAAACAGATTGTTCTAATAGCTCCAGTTTTGCCTTGTCTGGTGCCAGGAACAGCAACATATTTTTGCAGTACCGAGGACTGGCTCCCTTTTGGTTTAGTATTTCTTCGGCTCTGGTGCGGGCTTGGGTTTCGCTTTCCTTATTTTTATGGGGATGTTGTGGCCCCATGACAACCAGCCTTACGGCCATTTCATCAGGAACATCTGCGGAGGAGTCGGGAGCGATATGTACTCCAGCAAATTCACCGCGCTGTTTATCAGCCTTTAATCGGAGAATAATTTCATCCCAAACTTTATCCTGATCCTGTTGGATTTGCTCGGCTCGGTCTTGGGCAAGTCTGGTGACACTAGGCTGAGTTGAGAACCAGTAACGAGTATTATCGACATAAAGATGTGTCGATTGGTCGGTAAGTCGGCGCAAAGCATCGCCAAAAGTTGCTGCACTTTCCCCTGGTTGAACACACCCTAACTTGATCCGATGATCTTCTACACCGCGATTGGCTGCTCTTAGAGTTGGGGCGGAACCAAGGTAAATTGTCCGGGCGACACGGCGACAGGCAGAGTAACGTCCTAAGTTCGGGTTTTGGCGATCGCACGCCAATGGTAGAGAATTATATCCATCTACATCTTTTTCAATCACTGGCACCCAGTTATCTTCCAGGTAGCGAGTCAATTCTGTTTGTACCTGTCCGTCATCCATTGGCACGCTGGCAGGCATGATTAACAAACTCTTGTCCTGTCCCTCCCAAAGTGAATGAATCACCTTTGCCATCAGTCGCAGCACACCGCGCGTGCGTTGGAATTTGTCGAGAGTTGACCAGTCATTATAAAGTCGGTCAAACAGTTCTGGATGGATAGGATAGGCATTTTCTAGCCGTCGTTTGTAACTACCTTCTCGGCACTCGCTAGGAAACTCCTGAGATTGGTTTTGGTACATTTCTGCAAAGGCACGGATGATGGCATCACGGGCAATAAAGCCACTTTCTTCGGTAATGGGTTGAAACAGCCGCCGCCGCACAATTTCAAAGCTTTCATCGGCAGTTGCTGGTCGCCAAGGAGATTCGACTCTGCCAATAGCATTTTTGAGTCTACTTAAGGCTGCTTTACCGCGATCGCCTCCAATCTCATTATCAGATGCCGGAATACTGACCACCAAAAGAGTTTGGTTAGCATTTTTTGCCGACTCGCTCAAAGTCTGGGCAAAGGTAAAGTGAGTGTCAAAGCTGCCCCCCGGAAGGTCGTTTATTTCGTGAAGCTGTCGGGCATAAGCCACCCATTCATCAATTAAAATCAGGCAGGGTGCATAGCGGTTAAACAGCAGCCGGAGGGTATCGCCAGGGTTTGTTGAAGTTTCATCTGCCTCTCGAATCATTTCATAGGCTTCCCTACCGCCCAGTTGCCAAGCTAATTCGCCCCAGAGTGTTCGGACAACTGTGCCATCTTTTTTAGATTGAGGCTGACCGGGAGAAATTTTATTTCCTACCAGCACTGCTGTGTTAACTTTTGGCGGAGGTAAAACATTTGCCGCTTCCAGCACTGGTTCCAATCCGGGTAACTCGGATGCCGGAACGCCCATAAACAGGTGGTATAGTGCCAGCATCGCGTGGGTTTTGCCGCCACCAAAATTGGTTTGCAGTTCGATAACGGGGTCGCCTTTATTGCTAGAAAGACGTAGCAAGGCATTTGTGAGCAGTTGCTTTAGCCCTTCGGTGAGAAAAGTGCGGCTAAAAAACTCTGTAGGTATCCGGTATTCGTCGGAACCTTCATCTAAATAAACTTGCCAGAGGTCGGCAGCAAATTCTGCTTGTTGGTAGCTACCAGAGGCAACATCTGGGTGAGGTGTAACAATTTCTCGCCAGGGTTTTAAACCGCCTACAGGATTGCCTTCTAGAGGTTGGAGAGTAGCACGACGAGTTTCACGACGAGCTTGTTCTGTAAAGCGTACCCGCAAAAGTTCTTGTTTTTGTTTATCAACTTCATCTGCTTCTGGTGCAGAAAAAGCAGAAAGTAACCGCGATACGCTATCAAGAGCGCGATAGGCATCATCTGTAGAGAGTGGCTTGTTGTGCGCCCAAGAGTTGCGCGTGTCAATTAATTCCCCAACCAAGCTTCTTTCTGCATTGCCCAGAGTCTTTTTGAAAACCTCACGCCACTGATTAGACATGAGTTTCAGGAGTGCTGATTCGTCCTGCTTGAGAATTTGCTGGACATTACGTCTTAGGCTATGGTCTTCTGGAACAAAAGGTGTAGCGGCAACTACCCACTTATCACCATAAATGGAACGCATTTCCCTTTCCACAAAAGGATATAAGCCATCTCTCAAAAGGTCTAGCACCCTGCCAACTCGTTCGCGGTTACTTACGGACATAGATTTTTTATACTAGTTTTTCTTTGAACTCAGGGCTGCTGCCTCACGATAGCTACATCTACTCCGGGCGTTAGAGCCACCCAGAATGTATTAATAGGCTGAGGCTAATAACGAGAGTCGAAAGTAATTAAAGTAAAGCCATTTGTAAGGGAGTCGATTCTTCGGTTTCAGCAGCGAGGCGAGAAATTTCTGGCCAGGAAATCACTAAGCTGTTGTAAGCAACACCTTCAGCAGCCCAGCCTTTTCTGTCGCAAATGTTATAGAGTCGATAAGCTAATTCCCTTGCTGCTTCTCCTATGGTTCCCAGTTGAGATAGCAAATTTGCAGCACCTTGATTTCCAGCACCGTCTTGCAATTCCCGAATCATGTGTTGTGTGGCTTCCCAGACTGTGAGGCGGTTATCGGTTTGGGGATTCCAATTTTTGGGTAATTCGTCGCGGCACAATAGTCGTACTTTACCCGCCTTGGCAGTGAGGATGCCAGCGTCTACCATGCCTTGTACTGCTGTATTCTTAGCTTTGGAGAGGGTTTCAGCATCGCCAAATAAACCTTCATTAAAGGTATGCTGTTCATACCAAATCAAAGCAAAGCAAGTTTCAGCATCAAATTCTCCTTCTTGTTCGGCGAGAAATTCATCTAATGTTTGGTTAATTAGTTGCAGAGCGGTGCGAACGGGCATGGGTGTGCCGTCTGATTCTAAGACTTTACTGTAGCGAGAGTAAATTGCCATACCAGGCCCAATACTGGCTTGTGCTAAATCGACCGGGGCGATGTTGCCTTGTTGGAGTTTTTGAAATGCGTCGGGGAGTTCGCGTTTGAGGGTGTTGACGAATTGCCGGCGAGTGGTGGATGGGGCAGTTTCGGGCCGAGGACGGGCAACGATTACAATCGCAGATGCCAAAGCATTAGAGCTTATCGCACGTGTTCTAGCTTTTTTATTTGTACGGACAGGCCAAGTTCCTGTAACTTGGAAACCGCTATCTACCAAACCTTCAAGCATGGTTTCCCATCCCGTGGAAGCACGCTCTGAGTGATTCTCTTTGTCTTCTTCTTCTTCTTGTTTAAAAGCATAATAAACAGTAATTGGAACATCTCTACTTGCTTGTTTATAGATGTTCTGGAAAACTTGTAAAAAACCTTCCCGAAAGTGCTGTTTTGCTTTTTCTTCTGAGCCATTATGTCTGTAAGATGTCGCAATTAGTTCTCCTTCTTTTGGAGTAACTAATGTAGCAAAGTTTGTAGGGTCTATTTCTTTCAGGATAGCGCGTAACCAAGTATAAAAGAAATCTGATAAATCAGCATAGCTTATGTTGTCATAATAGGGTGGCTCAGTTGAAATAACATACAAGTTTTGACATGAATCAAACCCTTTCCTGGCATCAAGTTGGACAACTTTAGCGATGCTACTATCTACAGGTAGAGAACTCAGTGCTTTTGTAACCCATTCACTTGCTACAGAAAATGATAACTTACCATAAATTGGGTTAGCTTCTGCAAAGTCCCATACCATTGATATAGTCTGACGTTGAAAGAGATGTGCTACGTTTTCATTTTTAGCATTCCAATTAGTGAAAGCGCAGCAGTAATCAGTCAACCTTGAAAGTGCACAAGCCAGGTATGTAGTGACCGCATTGGAATATTCAAAATCGCCATCTGATTCTTTAATAATGCTATCGCGAGCTTGACTTATCAACTCACAAAACGTAGTTAAAACTAGCAGTTGACGGGATGTGAATAGATCAGTATGTTTTGTGAAACCGTAGCGTTGGACGCGAAAACCCAGTGCTTGCTCTGGTAAATCTGTATTAGGTTGCCATTTTGGGGTTGCTAAAGCAGCAATATTTTCATGTTCTCTAGTGGCAGGTAGATAGAAGCGGGCGCGTTGTCCCTCTGCCACCATCGCCATAAGTTGCACAGCTATTCGTTTAGCTTGTCCTTCAGAACGAATATAGTCAAAATGTACTGAGGTACTACAGCATAAACAAGTTGCTCCCTTATTTTTACTGACTGTCCCTTCTAGTGATGTCCCCTTACCAGTTCTAATCTCAAAGCATACTATAGGTGGTTGTTGGCTGCGGTCTATAGTTGGCTCAATCCATACTTTCTGCCCACTTTTGTTTGATAGCACAAATGTGCGTACCAAAGGTATCTGTGCTTTACAAACAGGATTTGGACACGTAACAGTACGTGCCCAAAGCCATGCAGTAATTTCCTCTCCATTTGGGCCTTTAGGATAAACTTCTGCTAATTGTTTCGCAGCCTGTTGTTGTATCCATTCTCCGTACCACTTTACGTCTTCTACTAGACCAGTCAAACCGCGCCACCCTTCTTTAAGAATTGAAGGATGAGGATGAACAGGGGGTCGATTTCTGAATTTGGGTGGATATTCTAATAAAGCTCGTTGAATAGTAACCGCTACAGGGTTGAGGTCACTACTTGTTACCTTTAAACCTAAACGCTGCGCTTCTAATGGGATACTAGCACGTCCGCCAAACATATCCCAAAACTCAGGCATTTGTCCCTGAAACTGCTGTCGAATTATTTCTTGGGCTTTTGTGATGATACGTTTGTCAGTTGTTGCATCCCAAGTTGCTAAATTTGCAACAAAATCTAAAAGTTTTTCACGTTCCTTTTGTGCTTCATCCGGTGGTAGGTCATTTCCTGGATCATCAATCAGTTGTGCAAAAAGAATGGCACGGGAAATAGATAGTGGTGTACGCGCCCACCAATTGTGAATAGAGCGAGGGTGTCCTTTTAGAAAAGGATTTTCTGTTTCTGGCTTTGAACCTTGATTGATAGCATCCAGTGGTAACGCGACTTCGATTAGCTTCTTGCGGTAGGTCATTCCTTTTGCCAGACTTGTATAATTGAAGTCTGTATTTTTACCAGCAAGCAGCACAAAATATTCCGAATGAGTGGGCTTACGGAATCATTGCATCAAAGAATTTACTGGGCTAATTAGCCTTTGTTGATTGCTGCTTACTTAACTTAGTTACAGAGCTTCGTCTGGCAATTATAGTCACTAAAATTAGTTCTGTGCTTTGTGAAATTACTTAGAAGAGCGAAAAAATATATGGTTTTAATAATATGAAAAGTTTTTGAGAATCCCGTTTTTGCTGCTAGGACTCCTAAAACCAAAATCTGACAAGCCAAAAATCGAGAACTACGGTCAAGGCAGTGGCTCTATTTGTAAGGTTATCGAAAACTTTTCAGCTTTGGCAGGTACAAAACGTTGAATATAGTAAAGATTTCTGATAACGTTAATGTTATCAGAATAGTGCATTTAAGTGAGCGAGTGGAAAATAGAATTTTATCAATCTGCTGACGGTCAATCC
Source organism: Nostoc sp. NZL (assembly GCF_015714705.1). Taxonomy (NCBI): domain Bacteria; kingdom Bacillati; phylum Cyanobacteriota; class Cyanophyceae; order Nostocales; family Nostocaceae; genus Nostoc; species Nostoc sp. NZL. The sequence continues at coordinate 56,715 of NZ_WBKL01000210.1, forward strand.
CCAGCAAAAGATTGGTTTGATGAACAAGAGGCAAAGGTCAAGGCTAGATTAGGTCGTATTTTTGACCTCTTGCAGGAGCAAGGCACATCTGTAGGAGAGCCTCATGTTAAGCACGTTGAAGACAAGCTTTATGAAATTCGAGCAGAACAAAACACAAATACTTATCGTGTAATCTATTTTGCCTACACTGGCAAGCGATTCATATTACTTCACGGCTTTCAAAAGAAAAGTCCAAAGCTACCTAAAAGAGAGTTGGAATTGGCTAAACAACGAATGAAGGAGCTTGTGAATCAAGAGAAAAATCAGCAGGAGAAAGCTTCTTCTCCAGAAGGTAATAAATCCAAGAAGGGTAAAAAACGATGACTTCTAACACAATTTCTTGGGATTCTATCCGTGATGAAGTTTTAGCAGATCCAGAGGTAAAGGCTGAATACGATGCCTTGGAATCTGAATTCCAGTGTGCAAAACAAGTTATTGCTTTAAGGAAGGCTAGCGGCTTAAATCAACGGGATTTTGCAAAGTTGGTTGGCATTAAACAGCCACAGCTAGCTCGGATTGAATCTGGGAAACAGGTTCCTAAAATTGAAACTCTAGCAAAACTTGCTAGGAGTGCAGGTTACGATGTCGAGATTCGCTTTGTAGCACCCAAAGGAAAGCGATCATCGCACAAAGTCGAGCCTTTGACGATTTCTGCTAAAGAGTTAGTTTAGTCCTGTGATTCCTCTCACTAAAAGCATCCCTTTTTACTTGGATAACTACCTATCCAATAAAGGAGGCAGACTTAAGAGCGATTACTCTGACAAAATTGCGATCGCAGATCAATTCTCTAAAATCTCCAATTATTGCGGTTCTGTCCCCATCTGCCACAATTCTTGTAAATTGTAATTTACACTCGTAACTGCGAAATCTGGCTCTTTATGAAACGGTTGCTGCACATAGCGAATTAAACAATTACTATCGATTACATCTGCCGGAGGCACTTTCACTAGTGCCAAAATAAAGTTCTCAGGCTTATTTAAGGCAGTGATAATTTCATTCTTAGTTACTGTCACTGTCTGTCCAGTTGCAATTCTTCCCTTGACTTCAATAAACCGCAACTGCCCTGTTTTAGGGATGCGTGACTCAATATCATAACCACACTTCTGGCTACTCACATCAGTTGGTTCGTACCCTAAATTGCGTTCTACTTCCATCACAGCCGTCATTGCTGCCTGTTCTACCCGTTCCGTCTCCCTGGCAAACATCGCTGTTGTTGCCTGTTGTTTGCCTTGCATTCGTTGCAGTAAGCCTACTGAAACTACCAACGCGCCCCCAACCACCACAGGCGGTAATGGCGATAATCTACGTTCTTGCTCTAATTCCTCCAAGCGCTGCATTAACCGTGCTTGCAAATCATCAGCTCGCTGACGTGCCTTACCTGAGTTAATTTTGGCATTAGGCTTGCCAGCTTCCTCTTGCATTTTCAGTTCTTCTGCCCGATGATCCCAGTAATTAATCTCCTTGGTTAATCTATCTTTTACTGCTGTCATCGTCTTAGCAATAAGTTCCTCTTTGCGCTGCTTGAGTTCTTGAAGATGTTGGGGAACAAGATGAGCGATCGCATAACTCTTGGCTTTTGCTTCTAAATCTTCTCGCAACCAAGATTCTTCTAAAACTTTTTCCACAACACCCTTTTCCTCGTCTGTTAGCGGACGGTAATTGAGGTAAGGTGCGTAACCTGCATTGTAAGTATTGCCTTCTGGGTTGATTTCCACATATTGCATTCGCCGCGATACTAAACGCCTAGAGCCATTTAAATTTGTCCGCGCGTCTTGTATGGAATGTTCTAGATAAACTAAGGCGCGGGTTCCTTCGCCGGAATCATTTTCATCGATTAATATGGTGCCTTGTTTCAACAAATCCCGGTGTCGTTCCAAAGTCAGGTCAATTGTGGCATCTAGTAGAGAATGTCCAGAACAGATGAAGGCAGCTAGGGGTTTACCAGAAATGCTGATTAAATCTTTTTCAAAGCAGATGCGTTCGTAGCGTAGCAGCAACGGTTCACCTACACCAATTTGCCGCCCTCGATTGCGAATAACTGCCGGAACATGACTGATTTCGTAACGCTGGGGTTCACGTTGACGCAATGTTCCACCTAATTGGGTAAATGCTTCTAGGAAGAAAGAAGCAATAAAATGAGGTTGCAACCGTCGCGCTTCTGCCCTTTCCATTTCTTCCCGAATTTGCTGCACTTTGGCAATATCCATCGAATCCCGTGCCAAAGCCCGTTCTTCTAAAAGTTCGCGTAGTCGCTGTTGGTCGAGTTTATCATGTACGATTTGGTTGAGTCTGTCTCGCACCTCTGGTTGATCGCCATAGCGAATTGCTTCAATCAATAACTCTCGTAATTCCGTCCCTGCGATCGCTTTCCCCAATACATCAAATACTTTACCTCCCAGTGCCTTCTGCTCTGCCTCTATCTTTTTCAATAACGCTAAATACACATCGCCTTCACGAGTGCCTTTTGCCACTAAATTCCATAAGTGACATACCTCCGTCTGCCCAATCCGGTGAATTCGCCCGAAACGCTGTTCTAGGCGGTTAGGATTCCAAGGTAAATCGTAATTAACCATAAGATGCGCCCTTTGCAAGTTAATCCCTTCACCCGCAGCATCCGTAGCTATTAAGACTTGTACTTCGATATCTTGGGTAAACGCTTCCTGCATTTTGCGGCGTTCTTCGCGTCCCATTGCGCCATGTATATTTACCACAGCTTCATTACGTCCAATTAGCGTCCGAATCCGATCTGTCAAATAATTTAATGTGTCCCGGTACTCGGTAAAAATCAGGAGTTTGCGCCGATGTCCTTGGGCGTTGAACATTTCGGCATCATTTTGTAACAGATTCGAGAGTTCTTCCCATTTTTTATCTTTACCACTACGTCGCACCCGCAGTGCCAGTTGCTCTAATTCTTCTAAAAGCTTAATTTCTGTTTGTAATTCTGCGATCGTCCGTGCTGCTGTAGCTAAGTCAACTACTTCCTGTTCTGTTGCTTCTCGTTCTTCACCAGGAATATCCTCTAAATCATCTTCTAAGTCTTCCAGATCCACAACCTGCTTAAATTCAATGATGGTTGCATTACTTCCCCGCCTCAAAACTTCTTCTTGCCTCAGCCGTTTTTGCAACCTTTCCCGACGGCGTAGCAGCGATTGATATATGGCTTCTGGGGAAGAAGCAAGCCGACGTTGCAAAATAGTCAAAGCAAAGCCAATATTACCTTTGCGCCCTTCATTTTCTAAAGCATCGGCACGATTAAATTCCTCGCGGACATACTCAGTGACTCGCTTATAAAGTACCGCTTCTAAATCCGATAGTTCATATTCTATAGTGCTAGCTTGGCGTTCTGGAAATAGCGGTTTTCCATCAAACTTCAGCAAATCTTCTTTAACCAATCGCCGCATCAAGTCGGAAGTATCGGCTACGTGAACACCATCGCGGAAGCGTCCTTCAAATCTGTCTCCATCCAATAACGCCATAAACAACTGGAAGTCTTCCTCTTTGCCGTTATGTGGTGTCGCTGACATTAATAAAAAATGCCTAGTTAAAGTTGAGAGTAACTTACCAAGTTTGTAGCGTTTCGTCTCTTTAATTTCACCACCAAAAAACGAAGCTGACATTTTATGAGCTTCATCGCAAACAATTAAATCCCAGTCTGTCTGTGCTAGTTTTGCTTGTAAATCTTGATTACGGCTGAGTTTGTCCAGCCGCACAATCACCAACGGCATTTCAGCAAAAGCATTTCCAGTTACTGCTGATTCAATGCGATCGTTAGTGAGAATTTCAAAACGTAAATGAAACTTTTGCGACAATTCATCTTGCCACTGTGGGGCTAAACTGCCGGGACAAATCACAAGGCAACGATGCAAATCACCTCGGATCAGCAATTCCCGCATCAGCAAACCCGCCATAATAGTTTTACCTGCACCTGGATCATCTGCTAAGAGAAAACGCAGAGGTTGACGAGTTAACATTTCCCCGTAAACGGCGGTTATTTGGTGTGGTAAAGGTTCGACTAGAGACGTGTGAACAGCTAGCAAGGGGTCGAAGAGATAAGCTAGACGGATGCGGTGCGCTTCTGATGCCAGACGAAAATTAGCCCCATCAGCAGTAAAACTCCAAGCACCACCAGAGGTGATTATTTCTAGGGTAGGTTCTCTGTCTCGAAAGACTAACTCATTCCCTAGCGTGCCGCTAGCATCTTTGTATGTTAATTCCACAACATCAGAGCCATGCCACTGAGCATCAACGATGGCGACAATACTGTTTGGCAGGATACCTTGTACTTGCGTGCCTTTTGTCAAATCCTCAAGTCTAACCATATTGCGGTGTTTTCCCTTTTGGCAGATGTCAGTAGCAATGCAGATACCAATGTTTTTTGGTCGGACATTGCTTTTTATGACCATAAGAGACACTAGGCTGGTTAGTAGCTAGTATATTTACTGTTTTTGGCTGTGGTAGCTTGATGTTGCTTAATTGAAAAGCTGATTTTAAGCGATCGCAATCTGATAACTAGGTTTGAGGTACTGTATTGTCAAAGTGTTAAGACAAATTTTCTTACTTAATAAGGCTTTTGATATTCTGCCATTTCTGCAAAGGACGTAAAACATCGCTGGCATTGTCCGTCCATCCATAAAGCCGGAATTGGAAAGGGTTTTTCACAGACAGGGCATTTTGATAACAAGCGTAACTGGTGGCGATCGCACCCCACCGTCTTTTTAAATTGCCACTCGATTTTATGGCAAACTGACTGAGCATAGCAGGCTCCACACAAGCGAATTGGGCTATGCTTCATTCCTACACCTTCTGGAGGCAACATCTGTCGTAGTCTTTCAGCATCAAGCTCAACCACAGTTGCTAGTGCGTCTAACTCCTGATGAGTTGGGAAGGGATTGAAGTAAAACTTTTCCCAACGTGCTAAAACGACCCCAAGCCCTGCAACATCACCTAATCCACTAGGGGCAGAAAACTTATTTCCTTTTTCTCGTCGAAATCTACCTAAAAAATGGCTGATACTTTCTCCATCAAAAGGCTCGACTCTGGTTAACCAAATTTGTCTTTTTTCATCTATATTTTCTTCCATATCACAATTTCGATGCTGCAATTACTTCTCTTAAAACATCTTTATCGACTTTTTTCTGTCCTCTCAGTAATGAGCGAATAGCAGCTTTACGAAGAATCATATCCAACCTACCAATTAATTTCTTGGTTGCCTGCTTTAAAATTTTGAGGTTATCTCCACTTGCCAATTTCGATTCTTCTGGCAATCTGAGAACATCTCGTTCCCATATTTGAATCATTTGCTTAAATTGAGTATCTTCTAATCTGTCTAACTCAAACTGTTCTAGAAAACGGTTCACAACTTGTTCATCGCGCTTAACTATTGCTAAAAGGCGACTTGTAGTACCAACAAGAAGAACTGAAATCTTTAACTCATCATCATCATAAATATGCCGTACATCTGAGAACGTCTCGAACTTAAGATGATTAGCCTCATCAATAATAAGCATCTCAACCTGATGTATTACGAGGCTATCCAGTGTTCGTTCTCGCAGGTCAGAAATAGTTCCATTGGAGGGTTTATTTAAAGCTTTGAGGATTTTCATAAAAAAATCTCTGGAGCCACAATTTTTAGGAATTTGAATATAAACTACAGGCTTCATGCGCTGACCCTTAGTCAGCCGTAATTTGTTATAAAGATTTGCAAAAGCTTTGCAAGTGACCGTTTTTCCGCAGCGTGATTCTCCTAGCAATAAACCAGTCATTCTAGAGATTACTAACTCATACATCCAAGCGTGACAACGTTTTACTTGGTCGAGTTCTAAGTAAGGTTGACGACTTAAACGTTCAATTTCAGCTTGGATTTCTGGCGTAAGTTCCTGAATCACACCAAATTGCTTGGCAAGTGACATTGCGTCAGTCATTTTTTATACCTAATACTCTTCAAAGAATTCATCCATATAGCGAACTTCATATTTGGGTAACTCTGTATCTGCTTCGCTTTCAGGTTCGGCTTCTTTTTGTTCCGGGGTAGCAAATTTCTTAGCCACTTGCTCTACAGGGTTTACTTGCTCATTTGCTGCTTGTCGGCGCTGTTTGCGGTTTCGTTTTACCGTTTCCTCCACAAAAGCTTGACGGTCTATCATTGCCTCTAAAATTGAGTCATTATTGATTTCTTGACTTGCTTCTTTTAGCCGCTTATTAATTGCTTTTAGTTCACGTAAAGATAGGCGTTCAGTCTCTAAATATTGCGCGTGAGCATAATCCAGAAAATCTTCTGTTCCGTCTGCATTCATCTTGTATACAAGAAGTGTAGTTATATCAGCCGGATCGTATCGAAATGCCACAGTTTCTCCGTCTCGACCTCTCAAATGCTCCGCCCTATAGACCAAGTTTTCAAATTGAATACAGCCATATTTTTGGACTTTACGCCGTTCTTGCTTCATTAAACAAATTGCCAAGTCCAATTGATCATAAAGATATGGGTCTGCCATTAATCCAGCCTCCCATCGCCCAATTCGAGACTGGTCTTTCATCCTGGCATCTGTGTGCGGGTTATATTCATCTACAATGTAGCGTACTAAAAATATCTCTAAATCCTTAAGAGTTAAACAAGCATCTTTATCCGTACTTTCTGGTCTTTCCTGCACGTTTGAACCCGTATATCCAGGCAGGATATTTAGCACTTGCAAATTAAGTGTTTTAAAAAAACGCTCCACAATTCCGCCATCAGATGGTCGTCTTCTCAAATCACAATTAAAGCCTATTTCTACTGCAACTTGTTCTGTAGTGTGGATGGAAGTAAAATCTTTTCCGCCATCGGTATAGAAGTAATTAGGCTTTCCGTAAGCTTGCCATTCATGGCGTAGTTGGTACCCGGAACCGTAAGACTTGGGCAAAATGGCATGACGTAGAGCTAGGGTATCAATTTGGGAGCTAGGGTGATCAAATCCTACATAAAACCCCATTAAGCAACGGGAGTAGGAGTCGATAACAATTGTCAGCCAAGGACGGTCTAACACTCCATACTCATCCACAAGCCTTACATCCAAACGAGTATGATCGCATTGCCAAACATCATTGCTACCCTCCACCTCCAACTCTCGCCCATCGCGGGTCATGTGCGTCAATCGCTCTCCTAAATAGCCAGGGCTTCTGGCTTTCTCCTTTCTCTCTTTCTGCTCAATATGTTCGTCAAGAATTCGATAAACCGATTGGTGACTAGGGTGTTCACTTTTGTTAAGGCTAAATTGTTTAGCTCTACCTTTGACCTTCAGAAACACCTGATTTCGGGTCATCCGCTTGCTACCTTTATTACCCTCTTTATAAGTATTAATGATGAAATCTATCCACTCCTGCTCAAGGCGATACTTCCCCTTATCTGAGCGTGTTGTAGTCAGTCCCACTAACCCTTGTTCTCGCCATTTTTGAAGTAAACGTTCTACTTGGCGAATTGATACACCCAGTTTTTGGGCAGCTTCTATCTTTTTAGCGCTATAGGTTTTGCGATCGCATGGCTCTATGAGGCTTTGAATTACCTCCATCCTCAGCTTTACCTGCTCTGTGATTAACTCTTCTGACGGCAGTTTATGAGGTTTTGTAGAATTTTGATGCTTTTGTAATTCAACAGCATCATCTTCGCTTGAAAGACAAGAATTCTTTAATTTCTGATACATTTTTAAATGTAAGAATAAAAAATTTAAGTTAGATATCTAGCTCATGTTCTTGAATAATTTGAGGCATAGAAATTAAGCCTGCTTCCCACATCTCTTGCCGGGTTGACCCTGATAAATAAGTACTACTTTGCTGATTAAAATTATTAACAATATAATGTACTAGTATTTTTTCAATAACTTCTAAAGTTACAAAATCGTCCTCGCCACTAAGACCTCTACTTGCTTGTAAGTTGGATATTATAGTAAGGCATATTTTTTCAGTACAATAATTAGATTTAAATCTGGGTTGGTGAGTATGTAGCCTAATACCTAGTTGAGATACTTTTTCTTGTAAAGAATAGGAATTTGTAAAATTACTACTATCGATACATAAACCTACTGGAATGCCGTAAGTTCTCCACTCATGATTTAAGTTATATTCTGAATTGTAACGTTTAGGTAAAATTGCATGACGCAAGGCTTGAGTTACTACCTTATTATTTGGTGATTTTAAACTCAAACAAAAGCCCATACAGCATTGAGAATAAATATCTATAACTATAGTTAAATAGGGTTTTCCAATAACTGAACCAGTTGTATCAGCAATATTTATATCCAGTAAAGTAAAGTCAACAAACCAGCAAGAGTTGCTATAGTTTGCAAGCGAAGAATCATTTTGTCTATGAAGTTGAGAAACCATAGTTTTTTATTAAAAATTGATTTTGCAAGTTTTGCTTAATTAGGCAAGGTATTAACTACCATCTGAGATTGGAGCCAGAGGTATTGAGTTAATTTTGATTACTAACTGCATTGCACGAATATTTTTAAATTAACATATAGTGTGCAAAATAAAGCTTATTGTGTGTAAATTAATTTATCAAGACTGACTTATAGCGGTTTCCGCATAGGCAAGGTATGGAAAGAAATAATTAACCACAGATGAACATAGTAAGGGCGGACAGATATGTACCCCTACCCGTGTACCTCATTCAAATGGAAATTGCTATCAGATGCTTCTGTCAGCCAAAAAACAGATAAAGATTAATTACGATACGCCAAACTCGAAAATTATCACCTTCACTCAGCCGTTGAGCAATACCTTTTGCATTTTAAGCATCGCAAGCGCGACGATCGCAAAAAATTACAAGTATTAATGCCAACAACGAAAGCATCTCGACTCATGAATTATCAATCGCTCCCATTAGTTTTAATGCTATGCGCTGTGCTGACGTTAACCCTGTTACACCTGTGATATTCAGCCCTGCACACAGTTTATAGCTAATTACCCGCAGACAGTCGCCAGTAGTTGCATTCCAAATACGGATGGTTTCATCATGACTGCCAGTGACAATCCGCTGACCGTCGGGGGAAAACGCCACTGAAGAGACCCAATCTTCATGCCCGACAAAGGGTTGATCAATGGGCTGACCATTCACATCCCACAACCATACTGTCTTGTCAATACAGCCACTGACAATGCGCTGACCATCGGGGGAAAATACCACTGAATTGACCGCATTTTCATGCCCAACAAAGGGTTGTCCCATAGGCTGACCATTCACATTCCACAACCGTACTTTGTCAAGGTCGCAACTGACAATGCGCTGACCATCGGGGGAAAACGCCACTGAATTGACCGCATTTTCATGCCCAGCAAAGGGTTGACCAATGGGTTGACTATTCACATTCCACAAACGTAGTGTCTTGTCGGAACTGCAACTGACAATGCGCTCACCGTCGGGGGAAAACGCCACTGAATTGACCGCATCTTCATGCCCGACAAAGGGTTGACCAATAGGCTGGCCATTCACACCCCACAAACGTAGTGTCTT